>PLEQ01000064.1 GCA_003136475.1 Deltaproteobacteria bacterium | reverse complement strand
TTCTTTTTCTCAAAGACTATAGTCGCGATTTTTGTTATCCAAATGGTTTGTTGGCTCGTCGATCAGCAGAAGCTCAGGTTTGTTCCAAAGCGCACAGCCTAACTGGAAGCGTTTTTGTTCCCCACAGCTCAGTTCAGTCCATTCTCTTGCCAAGAGATCATGGAGTGCGAGTGACGTCTTTATACGGGAAGCTTCCTGATCGTTGGCGGATTTGAATGCATTCCAANNGATTCCTTCATTCGGAAACAGCTTGCCCGCAAGTATCTTTAGGAGAGTGGATTTTCCGCACCCATTAGCGCCAATAAGACCAGTCCAGCCTTTGTTGAAGGATGCACTTAAATTATAGATTATATTTTTATCAGATCTGTCGAATGAAAAAGATACTGACCTTATGGTCAACGAAGTCATGTTATAACCTACCTTTAGCCGCGTGGACGCAGCTCGTGAAATCTTCTAAACGTTATCTGTGGAATGATTTCGGTAGGTTATTTATGCATTTTCTTAACTGAATTAAAGTGACAGGAGATGAGCCATAAAGGCTCGATTCGTCTCATGTTATGAAAATGGATCTTGAAAGTCAACGTGGAAAGCAAGTTTTCCGTTTTTATACTATACGAAGCGCAGAAAACCGCGTACCTTAACGGTTCCTACCGAATCTTTTTTCCTTCATACACTCAACACAACCACATAATTTCTTAAGAATTTTCCAAAATGGAGCCATCAAATGGAATCCCACGATTCATCATGTACAACTCATATGCGTAAGGTGCCAGTCCCCGGCGGAGAACTATACTTCGAACGAACAGGTAGCGGCTGCGCGCTAATATTTATTCACGCTGGATTTGCCGATCGCCGGGAGTGGGCGTTCCAAGTAGCGGCACTTAGCAAGAATTTTGACATTATTGTTTACGATCAGCGCGGAGCAGGCAATTCTTCCATACCCCAATCAGACTTTTCGACTGCAGCTGATGTTAAGGCGCTGATGGACTATCTTAACCTACGGAAAGTCACTATCGTGGGGCATTCGATCGGTGGCACCATCGCGTTGGATTTTGCATTGCAGTATCCTGAATCGGTTTCAGCGTTAGTTTTGCTTGCGCCGGGGTTGAATGGTCATAATTGGTCAAAAGAATACCTAGAATGGATGCAAAGCATTTGGAGTGATCCTCGACCAGACGAAATGACGAGAAAATTTTTGGAAGCACCGTTCTATTCTGTGTGTGTGAGCGAACCCAGGGCCCGAGATAAAATTGAAACGATGACACGAGAAAGTTTGGAGAAGGCTCTATCGTGGAAACCAGTGGAGGTGCATTGGTTTTTTCCTCAAGCCATTTTGAAATTAGCAGATATTAAAGCTCCAACGCTCTTAATGTTTGGTGGCAAGGACTCTCAAGACATAAAGGAAATTGCTGGCCAGATCGGCAAAAGCAATATAGCCGTTAAAACGGTTGAGTTAGCGGATACAGATCACATGCTGAATTTCGAGAAACCTCACGAGGTAAACTCTTTGATTGCAGAATTTTTGACTGACGGGCACCTAATTGTGAAAACTTCCTTTCGAATTTAGCTGCCAGTTTTTAGAAAAGTTCCGATTTCTTGATTAATCTGCTGTTTAACTTCTACACTCTTCGAACCGCATTGGTTGTTGGTATAGTGTGTAAATGGCCACTTGATATAAGCCTTGTCTGAAAAGCCACCATGAGCGATATCACATTCTGCTATTTCACGTTGCACACAGTTGAGGCGATCTTTGCAAAAGCTACGAAAGTAGTCACCGCTAGATAAGGTGTACATCACCAGATGAGGCTTAAGATCGTGTGGAAATTCGAGTTCGTAGGTCCATCCGTCCATGTTGACTGAGGACTTACATGATGGTTCTTTTAGGCATGATTCGAGTGCGACCATCCCTCCGTGAGAATGGCCGACCATATGAACACGAGACCAATCAATGGCAGAAAAAGGGGGCTCTTTGCGTGTTTTAAGTTGGCTCAAGACAAAGCCGATGTCTTCAACCCAAAGCTTGTGCTCGTCTTTGCGGTAAGTAATCAGTTCTGGTTTAGAAGCAGGATAGCGGCTCAGGATCTCCGTTAGCTTCTGGCTCGGCCCTATGGGTTCTGCGCTCTGGGAGATTTTTGAAATCGCAGCGCCAAATGGGAAGTTAACACCAATCACTACAAAACCCTGGCTAGCAAGCGTTTCTGCCAAATCTGTATGTTCTTCGATCGGACCGCCACCCAATCCATGAAGCAAGAATACGGATGGATATGATCCTGCCCGAGGGGAAAGATTGGGTTTTGACCTCACTTGTCCTTGGTACACCATTTCCACGATGAACATTGGGGCGCCATCGGATGCTTTTTCAATGATGAAATCTCGTTTTGTATAACCCCACTCTGCAAGCTCTATTTCTTTGTTGTCGATAGCTGGATACCAAACCCGGATGGGGAGTTCTCTTTGCAGCTTTTCATCATGAGGATCTTTTCTCGTATGGTCGATCACCGATAATTCCACAGTCCCGACAGGAGAATTGAGTGGTGGAAAGTCGTAGTGAAAAAGATGGTCCGCTTGCAATTGATGGGGATACAGAAGTACGATGCCTAATATAAATCTTGAAAAAACTCTATGTTTCATTAGTTACAACCCTTTTCTAAAATAAACCACCCGTTCTGTCTCTTCAAAACCCCAACGATTGTGGGCATGGATGGAGTGATGGCTTTCGATACGGGTATCTGAAGCCAGTTCTTTTAGAGACAGGGATTTTGCCCATGCTTCTGCTGCTTCGACGAGTTTACGACCGATTCCATTTTTTTGGCAGTTTTCGTCAACCCAAATCCCTTCGATGAAAGCCACGGGAGAAGTGTCACAACCGTTGACATATGGACGCAGGGACAACTCAACAAAACCAACGATTTTGGAGTTTGATTCAGCAAGGAAGCAGGAAAAATTGTCTGCCTCAAACAAGTGCTTTTGGTCTCTCAATTCATCGTAACTAGCTTCCGGCCATAGGGCCTTGCGCATGCGGAGCCATTCAGGAAAGTCTGCTTCAGTTGCTTTACGAATGGAAATTGGACTCTCATAAGGCATGCATATGTGACCGGGATTCTTGATTCATCAGTAACAGCTTGAAACAATTGCATTTATAAAAAAACATCCTAGAATCTAAAGTGCTTAAACCACAGACCTAGGATGCTTCTCCATGCTGATACATGCCCTTCAATCAATCAAGTCCAAATTGCATTCAGTTCTCAATATTTCGGATCGGCGGGCAAAGATACAGGATAGCGACTTTGTGCTCGGGGTAATTCTTGCCGTTGCCAGTGCCAAAGAAAATTTTTCGTTGGGTGACCTGCGAAGAGCAACATGCAATTTTCTTGGCATTAACATAGGGCGCAGCGCGTTCAATGAACGTATAGGTACTGCAAGTCTGGTTCAACATTTGCAATCTGTATTTAGCGTCATCATCAACAGAGAACTTGAGAAATACAAGAAGGATGCTCCCACTGAAAAACTTCTTAAAAAACTCGGTGTTTCTCAAATTATTGCCATCGACTCCTCGATGACCACCCTATGGGATGGGTTATCCAAGCATTTCAAAGGTACCTTTATGACAGCTTCTGTAAAGCTGCACTTGGCTATCGATTTAGTAACAGGGGGAGTGATTTCGTTCTCTATGACAGACGGCGCAACCCATGACAGCAAACGATTTCCAGAGCCACTAACCAGCATACTCTACATTTTTGATCTCGGATATTGGGCAACTGAACGCTTCGGAAAAATTGCGGAAAACAAAGCTTTCTTCTTGTCTCGCGTGAAGGCCAATGCAAAACTCATCGTCACCGAAACGATCTCTGGATTCGGAAACAGCATCATTGGCCATGATCTACTGAGCTATCCGATTCTTCGGAAAAGAAAAAGCGTTGTCGAACTTTATGCAGAAATGACTATTGGCGCTGAGAACGTTAGCTTTCGAGTAATTGGATTTTGGCATAATAAAACCAAGTCGTATCGATGGTATCTCACAAATCTTAAGTCCCCCCGTGGAATGATTTATGATCTTTATCGACTCCGTTGGCAGATAGAGCTTAGTTTCAAGGCTATGAAATCCACGCTCAATTTTGACCGCATGCCAACTACGAATCCAAATGCGGTCAAATCATTTGTACTCATCGCTCTTATAAACTATGTCTTTGTAACGATTTTAAGAGCAGAGGCGAAAGCTACCTGCGAGAAAAAGACCACATCGATCCAGCGAGCAGCAAAAACCTTCAATGTCATTGTTAGAGAACTATTTCAAGCGATGAAGATGGGTCGAAGATTCACTGCAGCGATAAAAGAAAAATTAGCAGAAAAAATCTTATCTGCGGTAAGGGAGATTTTTGATCCAAATCACAGAAAACGCAAAACGACTATGGGTCGGCTATTACAAAGATAATGCTAAAAAAATGACATGTGGAAATCCCGGTCACCTATGA
>PLEQ01000007.1 GCA_003136475.1 Deltaproteobacteria bacterium | reverse complement strand
GTTCCGTTGCTACCAAACCCCCTCTTATGAGGAGCCCTTCTGCAAACTTAAAAACAGTCTCCCGCGTAGAAACATATTATTGAGAACTTACGACTTTTTTCCCCGCATTATGCTTATGGTTCTTCAGTACGGTCATTGCGAAGCTTTGGCTCTCCTCCTGATAATTGCGATTCAATCTCTTCTGTGGGTCATTGAAAGTATGAGTTTCTTTCATATGGTCAAGATCAGTCTCTGGAAGAAGATGTGCTTATTCTTCCTATACTCTTTCAGTTGTAACATTCTGTGATGACAACATGAAAAAGATCGCCCTTGTAGTTTTGGCAAGGCATTTGTAGAATCATGGCCAGTTCTAATAATCCTATATCAGCGAGGTCTATAGTGGACCCTGAAAACTGGACAGCTTGCTAAGTAAAACCCTCCAGTATATAAAACACCGCCAAGGAGGGATTCACATGGCACAGAGGAAACGACATTCAGCCCAGTTTAAGGCAAAGGTAGCTATTGAGGCACTGCGGGAGCGTAAGACAGCAGCCCAGATTGCAAGCCAGTTTGAGGTTCATGCTGCTCAGGTATCACAGTGGAAGAAGCAGGCTCTTGAAATGCTTGCAGAGGGTTTCAAGAGCCCTTCCGGGAAGAAGCAAGACGGTGAGTTTGGTGAAGACGAGTTATACAGTCAGATTGGTCAGCTTAAGGTAGAACTTGACTGGCTCAAAAAAAAATCTGGACTTACCGGTTGATACTAAACGCTCCTTGATTGAGATGAGTCACCCTGAAATCGCTGTCGTTCGACAGTGTGAACTACTAGGGCTTAATAGGTCCAGCTTCTACTACCAAGCAGAAGAGACCAGTGAGAGTGATTTGCAAATGATGCGGTTGATCGACGAGAAATTTATGCAGTATCCGTTTCTTGGAAGCCGTCGAATGGCCGAAATGATCGGACGTGATCTTGGGGATCCAGTGAATCGAAAGAGAATGCAACGTCTTATGCGAGTTATGGGAATCGAAGCAATTTATCCGAAACCGAACTTGTCGAAGGTGAACACTTCCCACAAGATTTTCCCGTATTTACTGCGAAATTTGACTGTGAATCGCCCCAATTTTGTGTGGAGTACTGATATCACGTATATTCCACTTGAAGGTGGCTATGCATATTTGGTTGCTGTAATCGATTGGTTTTCACGTCTTGTCCTGTCATGGCGTTTGTCAAATACGATGACCGTAGATTTTTGTTTGGATGCGCTTGAACGCGCACTCAGTTTTGGAAAGCCAGATATTTTCAACACTGATCAAGGCTCCCAATTTACTGCTCACGAGTTTACAAGTTTGCTGGTAAACAAAGGTATCCAAGTGAGCATGGATGGCAAAGGTCGAGCTCTCGATAACATTTTTATAGAGCGTCTTTGGCGTAGCGTGAAGTATGAAGATGTGTACGTTAAAGGTTACCGAGGCCTTGAAGAAGCCGAGCAAGGTCTTGGTGAGTACTTCGAGTTCTACAACACGAAGCGCCCTCATCAGAGTCTGTCTTACTCAACGCCCAGGGAAGCCCATTATGCTGCAGTTTGTTAAAGAGTTAGATTACGCTACCGCGACGGTATAATCCTGGGCTTCTCTAGAGTCCAGTTCGTCTTGGTTCCTCCTGTACGCAGATGAAAGACGGTGGTCTGAAGCCAATCTAGCTGCGTACAGAAGGTGAATTTGATAGGTAATTTGCAAATGTTTGTGTTTGGGTTTTACTTATTTTAGGTCAAAAACTGTCTAGACAATGGGGTCCACTTTAGTCCTTAATATGTGTAAAAATAATCATGCAATATCTCTGAAAATATTAGCCGCGGTTTCTTTATTTATGAGCTCTTATCACAGTTTTGCATACTATGCTCATGATCAGAACGCTTCTCATCATAGTAAGGTTCTTGAGAAACTGAAGATAGATGTGGAATCTGTAGTAGAAGAGGGGATTCATGAAGCACAGAAACAAGAAAAGCCACTACTTATCGTCGTTTTTGAAGACCACTTTGAGAGGTCTACTCTACTTGTAGGGAGCCACCTGCTTGAGATCTCAAAGAGATTAGATTTCCATGTTCTAACAGAGACGAATGATGATTTGATTAAACACATTGAAAAGTTGACTCCAAGCTTGGAATCACCAAATTTTTCATTTCTCTTACAGAGAATGGAAACTCTTGGTGGAATAAAGCCTCATTCTATAGATGAACAATGGCAATCCTCTGATATGGTACAGAGGAATAAAGCAATAAACAAAGCTATTGGAGAAATTGAAGGGTCTTCAGTCCTTTTCATTGGAGCTTTACACGCAGCTCATATTTTAAATGGACCGTGTATAGGTGCAGAAGACTTGAATAAGAAATTTCATATTCTTCCTATTAATGCACTTTCAAAAGAAAAAAGAGAAGAGCTCTATATAGACTCTAAGTACCCCAAGTTTTTATTGGATTTTGCTTTTTCAGACAATGTTCATCAGGTGTCTGACACGAAACTTTCTTTTAACGAAGTCAATGAATATCTTGAAAACAAGGGATTTGATCCAATCAAAATCACAGAAGATTTTGTAGCGTCATTCCGTGGTGCAGGCATGTGAGGGAATTCAATTTTTACAAATATTTCTCAATTTGCTCGCATACAAGTTCAAAGGCTTCTTCAAAATTGTATTCTATGTTTTCGCTCTTTATCGGCCAAATATCGGAGGTGAAATCGTGGTCTGTTTTTTTATTTTCGAGGTTTGCTAAAAATTCGCGTTTAGAAACTGGTCGATTCTCTTTTTGCATATAAAATCTAAAAGCATCAAAGACTTTAGATTTATCCATCTTAACGAATTTAAACGTATACCAGAGATCAAAGAGGTCTCGACCTTTTTTCCTCTGAAACAAAGCTCTAAACTTCGTTCCTAAAAGTTCCTCTAAGCAGTAGGTGGTAATCTCGCATTGACCTTTAAACCATCCAGAATCGATTGAATATGGGACTTTGGAAAGATCAAAGATCCGATAGTGTTCCCTTGAATTTATCTCGACCTTCAATCTTAAGGGGGTCTCTTTTTCGCTCATAAAGCGATAGTAAAGCGTTACTCGTCCATGCCCAATTTTTCTTTTAGGTGAACCAAGCCACGATTCAAATTGTGATCGAAGAGCATCAATGGTTTCCCCTATGTTTTCTTGACGTATTTGAACTAGGTCGATGTCCTCAGAATAACGCGTTGGTGTGGGTACAAAGAGTTTATTCAATGCAGTTCCACCACGAAACGCCAGTCTCTCGCTTAAAAACTTGTTAGAAAAGATCTCGGAAATAGCTCGGCAAATGACCAAGTCTTGTTCGACCTGCAATCGGCNNGGGACTTCCTGCTGCCATTCATCTAAAAACACGCTCTGGATCATAGATCAGCCTCTATTTCTTGATTCACAATAATTTTCCATTTTTCATTTCTTACACCAACCAAAGGTTGGGATGGGACAAGCCCAACAAATCTATAGATGTCTTTCTTTATATGCTCATACAACACTTGTGATTCCTTTTTATATCCTAAGAACTCAACGAGAAAGCCCAAACGTTGAAGAGATCGAATACTCGAATTGAACTTTCCTAGGTTTCCAAATTTCTCTCCCTCAATTGAATCCGAAAGCTCTTGAATAATCGTCGCAACATGACTTATACCACCAGACGGTTTCATATGCCTGACGAGATCTAAAGCGGTGAGTTCAACGCTGGAAAGGTTCATAAATCCAGAAGGAAGTGATTTTTTTTCCACAAATGCACGATCCTCAACGTTTTTAGTTTGTAAAAAAACAATATGTACCGAACCGCATACAATATTTTTCCTCTTGTTCCCCACCATAACAAAAAATTTCTGTGGCGCTTGATGCGCAGCACCATGAAACATTGCAGCAGAGAGGAGTCCCACATAGTAGGGCTCTCCGAGATAGCTCATTAGATGGTCGATGAACTCATCAGCTGGCAAGCATTTTAGTTTTTTATATTTAGGTGGGATAATGAGATGAAACCCTGAAATTGGCGTTGCAATTCCGTTTTTCTTTCTTAACCGAATCAAAACCTGTTTAAGCGCATTATCTGATTTGCCAGTAAATTTCTCAAGACCCTCAGTAGTAAAATAGACCTTCCCACGAGCTGTTTTATTTTCCAAAAAAATCGTTACTAAATTATTTTCCACCACCAAACTCCTATGACACTTATTTTCTATAGGTATCACAAAACAATACTTTTTGGCAATAAGTGTCAGTTTTTTTGTTGACACATAGGACATGATGTCCTATTATTTTTATATAAGCCCGGCATTTCGCAAGGGCAGCAACCGGAGACTTCCGATGAAACTTTCAGAAGCAGCAGTAATTAAGGTCGATTTTGAAGGGGCTGATTTTTGGCTAATCAGGACGCATGACGTCGCTCACGTAGGACAACCTGTCCGAATTTACATGAAGGACTATATTGGGATTAAAGTTGTGCGGACAGACATCATCGTTCCAGATTATCTATATTATGTTTTCATGCACCTTCATAACAGCGGAGTCTTTAAGCCAAACGCATACGGAACAACGAAGAGAGTGCATATACGAGTAGAGGATATAAAAAATATCCCACTAGCCTTCAGGTAAACTAGCTAGAGCCTCCGTAAAAGGAGGCTTCGTGTTTCTAACAATTTTTTAAGAGGATTCGTCAATGGTATTGCCAAAAGACCTAAAGATTGATGTGCCACCTATTGCTATGCAAAAGGAGTTTGTCATGCAGAAACGCGCTTTAGAGCGCATTCAAGCAATTGTAAACACCCTTATGTTGGCTGACACAAAACCATCACCACTCTCATGGATCGAGTTTGACAACGGATATGAGCCACCTACCCCTGAAGAGATTAGAGAAACGTTTAAGCCTTACACAGGATCAGAAGTAGCAAACATGCTGGGAATTTCTGATTCCCGTTCCATTAGGCGTTGGATAGGTGGGGACGTGCAGATTCCCTACGCTGCATGGAGATTATTTTTAGTTTTAACGGGAAGAGTATTCTGATGAAAATCGCATCTTGGGGTTTGTGGAGTGTAGGGTTCGGTTCGGAGCCGTTCTGCAAACAAAAAGCGGACGTAGCGGGCAACTCAAGCGTTCCTGGACGCGGGTTTTGCATAGCAAAATCCGTTGGAAGCCAACGCTTGAGTTGTAAGCTGCGGTAGCTAAGTTTGCAAAAGAACGGTCCAACCGAAATTTTTATTGATTTTGAAACGTCAGTGGTAGCTATTCCATTCAATAAAGAACGAAGACCTTATGAACAGGTTGCGTTCCAATTTTCGCATCATATTGTTTATGAAGATGGTCGTATTGAACACACTAACCAATACCTTAATAATAAGGTGGGCATTTTTCCAAATTTTGAATTTGTGCGAGAGTTAAAACGAGTTCTTGAGAAGGACCAGGGGACAATTTTCCGCTATCACAATCATGAAAATACTGTTCTTTGTCAGATCTATGAGCAGCTAGGTAGATCAGATGAATCTGATGCTGATCAACTCAAGGCGTGGATTCGAACAGTAACTACTTCGACAGATAAATCAGAAGAAGAATGGAACGGGGATCGTTCAATGATCGATCTTTCCAAAATTGTTAGACTATATTTTTATCATCCTTTGACCAACGGTTCAAACTCTCTCAAAATGGTTTTACCAGCAATCCTCAATACTTCCAATACTCTTAAGAGCCTCTACTCAAAGCCAATTTATGGAACTAGAAATGGGATTAAGAGTTTAAATTTTCAAAATTGGGTTTGGATCGAATTTAATGAAGATGGGACGGTTAAAGACCCCTACAAGAGACTGCAATCTATTTATAATGGTCTAGACAGGAACCAATTAGACTTAATCATGGAAAACGATGAGCTCGCTGATGGAGGAGCTGCAATGACAGCCTACGCTATGATGCAGTTTACAGAGATGGAGGAAAAGGAGCGATCAGCCATTTGTTCTGCGCTACTCCGATATTGCGAACTAGATACGTTCGCAATGGTGTTATTATACCAATATTGGGCGGACCTCTTAGGGATCATCTGACGATTCGGAAATGATCGTACGCTAAGGAATTTCTGTCAGGGTATCTGTGAGCCTAGACTAGCTCTGAAAATCTTTGTGTATCGGGAAGGTGCCGCTGGAAACGAAGCAAAGACCTTACTAAAATTGATCGTCTAATCTGCATTTTAAAGGCTTTTGTGGGGCAAAGTAAGGCTCAAGCATCCCCCAAAAGAGAGCCTCTAAATTGAATATTCTTCCAAGCACAAATTATTTCTTGTCGGCAGTCAGTTTTTGAAGTGCATCACATAGGCTCCTCAAACTTTCAATATCTTTACCTTTCAGAACATTCACAAGTTCTAGCAAAACTTCCAGCTTTGCTTTTCCTTCGCCGGCCGCATCCTTACACAATTCAACAAATTCTTTACGAACCATAACAGACAGGGGGTCAAAGGCTTCTAGAACGGTCTTTTCCCAAGCGTAGAGTTTCCGATTGAGCACTGATGATTCTTCACCTTCGAAACGATCCTCTTTGCCTTCCAAGTAATTAACAAACTCACTGAGACCCATGTTTTCTAGCGAAGCTATGCTCGCTAGAAAATCTAAGCTGTTAATGAATCGGCCATGCGGCTTCCGATCTGACTCCATTTCGTAAAACTTAGGTGCCGTGTAGCCAAGAATTTCTGCCACATCCTTAGACAGTAATCCATTGCGATATTTAAATTCTTTGAAGAAACGGCTTAAACGTCTTTGAAATTTCTTTTTTTGTAGCTCTATCAGAGGCTTTTTCTTAAAACTTTTTGTCATCTTAAAATTCCAATCCTATGGGATTTAAACCTAATAAATCAACTTATTAGATGCGAGTGTGTCAACTATATCATATACCCATATTGGGTTAATAGTTTTCTATTGACATACTCTTTATGGAAATTTGCCATGAGGTTGTTATAGCTCATCAACCAGCGAATAGGATTGATTGCACTCACTAGCCTTGTCAGTGACGAGCATTTCTTTGTCCAAAAATATTGTCTCACAGGCGTTTCTTTCAGGGTAAGAAGCGTAAAACTCATAGCCATTGTCGATAAGTGTTTCCTCCTTTTTATTGAGTCGGGATCGAACTGGATTCAAGTTTAGACAAGATAAGAAGAAGTGAAAATCTGGTAGCTGTTTGATTTCGCTATCAAGAACCACATTCTTGACAACGTCATGTTGGCTGATGCTCTCGCGCTCAGAGGCGTTTTTAAGACCAAACGATTGGCTTTCGTTCTTCTCCCGTAGTTCAACCCGACCGAGAAAATCCGAGAGTTCACGAATCTCTTTGGGCTCAGTTGTTCTAAAGATAAAGCGATTGCCAAAGCCTGCTTTAAGCGCGGCACCTGCATCTCTCCCGTATGTATCCATCAGTTGATGGTCACTCTGATAACCTAAAAAGATTCGACCTCCATATTTTCTAGCACGATCAATGGCTTTGGGAAGAAGTTCGATTTTACCAACGGAAGATAACTCATCGATGACTAAGTTGAAGGCCGGAAGCTCTTTCACACCAAGTAAAGGTCTCTGCAACAATCCTAAGATTGCAACGTTTGCCCAGATGCGAATCAGAGGACGCATAATCTCTTGGTCAGTATCTGAGGAGGTGATGAAGACACAGCGGCTATCTTTGCTTTGAACCCAATCATACAAAGAAAATGCTGGCTCACCTGCTTTGATTTGATTGGGCCAATAGTTTAGATCTTTAAGAAAGCTAAGCTCAAGAAGGGTTGAGCCTATAACACCGGAGGCTTGTCCAGATCCTGCCTTTCCAATGATGCTTTGAGCAAATGACGAGACATTTTTGGTGATTTCTTCCTCTCCCGCTGCAATGAGCTCCCATAACTTTTTTGGATCACTTGTCTTTTGAATGAGATCTGAGAGAACAGCTCGTGCTCCTTTCCAAAAAAACGCATTGGCTTCGTTTGTCGAAGGAACAAGAAATTTAGCAAAATCATTGGGCAAAACTTGGTTTTCCCCAGCGAAAGACCAGGACGCGCTGCGTTTGTCATAAAGCGAAAGGACGATGTCATCGGATCGTTTATAGTAACTGGCATACTCACCATTAACGTCAACGATCAGAACTTTATCTCCATTCTTGCGACAGTGATCAAGATAGCGCTTAATCAGTGTAGTTTTTCCCGTTCCAGAAGCCCCTAGAGCGCCAAGATGGCGATTTAAAGCAAACTCAGGAAGCCACAACTTTGAGTTAATTTTAAACGCTTTGCCGATGTAGTGACTTTCTCTTAAGGAAAAAAGTTGGAAAGGTCGTTTTAGAAAGGGCGTATCTAAAATTTCTTCTCGAATTTTTCTTCTGATAGCACTCCTAATCGCATAGCTGAATTCAACTTCACTGAGTAGTTTAGCTCCTCTTTGATGGGTTTCCATAAGAAGATTTCTGCCATGAAACCAAAAAATAACGAGGAATAAAAGGAAAAGTCCAATCCCGATATACCCTGCAATCACTGCTTGTTCCAAAAAAAATGGCGAAAGTAACTTAAGAAATTTTTCTTCATACGAAAGGACGTGATCAACTCTTCCCATCACGTTTTGCAAGTTTAAATCTTTTAAAAAATGGCCCCAAACATCCTTTTGTATGGCCCAGGCGGCTTCTGGTAGATTCCAAAAGATCATGAAGCCATAAACAAGACATGTGACAAAAAAGCTTAAAAATATCAAGTTTACAAAGCTTGTAACAAAACTTCGCACTCGGTAAAGAAAGGTCTCTTGTCCACGTGTATAGGCTTTCATTTAAGTCTCGGTAACTGCTGCTTTCTTAGACTCTTTAGACTCACGCACCCATTGCTCTTGAGTTTTGATAAAATCGATATTCTTATTGATGTGATCAAAAACGATTTCGCGTACTAGGCTGTGTAGCGAAATCTCATACCCTGTCTTGGCTGAGCCAAAGAGTCGGTATGCATCGATCATGTCCCATTCACTCTCTTGTAAAGAGAGCGGTCGACTTATGTTCTTTTCTTGCTTGCGAAACTNNAAATCTCTTTTCATTTTGGTCTCCTAATATTTTTGAATTTTCGGTTGCAATTCAATAAGACGGCGCATCTCACGTTCGTAAGCATAAGCACGCGTATTGTAAGTCATAGCTTTAGCGATATTCTCTTTAAAACGTTCATCCCCTAAATAGCCAAGAGCAACGCCATAGGAATAGAAGACATGTCCTTTGTCAGCATCAGAGACATCCATTTTTTCGATTTTGTGCACCGCCTGTTCATAGAGTTGCAGAGCCTCTTTTAATCGTTGATTTTGCATTAGCTCATTGCCTTTCTTCATTTCTGGAACGTCAGAAACCTTAAAAAGTTCAACTTCAAAACTTTCAAAATATGGCTCAATAAGCTTAAGAAACTCGCTCCTAAAAGCAGCTCTGGCACCTTCCATCAATTCTTTTGTCGTTGGTTTGATCGAGGGACCGATGTTTTCACAACTTAGGTCTTCACTGGTATGGCTGACTCTTCCTTCAATTTTTTTCGATAGAAGAATTTTGCTAGTTTTAGGTACACTAAAACGAATTTGAGCACTAATGGTGCCCGTTCGAGTTTCTCGAGTCCTGGTAGCTTGAAATTCTCCTTCGTTTTTCGAACAAATAACACTATCCACTTTTACGTTTCTGTCAGGACCAAATTCTTCAATTTTTCCGGATACAACGTAAGCAGCTGCTGGAATCTTATTGTTTGCGATTGCACCTTCTAATAAGTTTTCTCGATCGATAAGGCTATACCCCTTCTCTAACAGTGCGTTTTCAATGATAGCGCTCACTTCTTTGCCATTTTCGCCAGAAAACTCTTTGACGACGATGGGTTCTTTTTTATTGATGTTCATATCCGGGATGAGCTTTCTTTCGATATGAGCCGTTGTTGTGCATCCATAGGCGAACAAAAATGTCGGTACAAGAAGAAATTTCAACATAGGGCATTCCTTTCATCAACTTTGATCAATCGACTATCGACTAATCCCTCTTCTATTAGTTTTATCGTTTCTTGGGTTAGAGTTTGTTTAAGATGTCTGGCAAAGATTTTGGCATCAAAGTTATAGACCAGATCAGGGCTAGGCTTTATGCAGTACTCAAAGACGGGAAGCCTTCCACTATAGCCCGTATTGTTGCAGTTAGAACAAGGAGTCTGACCTTTTATAAAGCCTGTTGTGCATCGAATTTTGCAGGCGTCGCATAACTTTTGCAAAAGCCGTTGGGCGGAAACCAAAAGCAGAGAATCAGCTATGAGATAGCGCTCAACACCTAAGGTTAAAAGACGGTTAACAGTAGAAGGCACATCGTTCGTGTGAAGTGTTGATAGGACAAGATGTCCCGTTTGAGAAGCTTCCATCGCTAATTTTGCGCTTTCTGCGTATTCCGTTGAATCCGGT
>PLEQ01000017.1 GCA_003136475.1 Deltaproteobacteria bacterium | reverse complement strand
GGCGTCAAGAACGGTTTGGACAAGTCCGAATCAGTAGAAGAACTTCGTAGATTTTCTCAGGCAACGGCAGAGGTTGTTGCTAAGAGCGGTACGGCCAGTGGCGAAGATGCTAGTCGCATCATCGAAGGCGTTAGCAGGTTCATGAATACCCAAGGCGGCAACATTCCTACGATCAAAGAGGAAGAAGGCGCTAAGGCAGCATACGAAAATAATCAAACGCAATCTGGACAAGCCGGAGGTCGTTTCGGTGCTTTGCAATACGCATCAATGACAAAAGAAGGTCTGGGCAAAATTGGATCGAAGGCCATGGGTGCTTTGATGCAAATGCCTGAAGGCGATCTCAATGCCGATAATGATCGTATCGTGGCAATCGCTGCGGCAAACGACATGGACCCTACAGACTTGGCTGAAAAAGTCAGAAAAGCGAAGTCTAGTGCTCGCGATGTCAACGTCCAGTTTGATCCAAAGAACAGAGACATTCTCAAGAATAGCATTGGAACTGGCAAACAAAGTTACAAGCAACTTAGAAACGCCTCACCAGAAGCTCGAAGAGCATACGAAGAATCTGTCCTAGCCACCTCATATAGTGGTTACGGCGGCGCACAAGAGGCGCAAGCAGAGGCTCAGGGATTAAGAGGCGGTGCTGTCATTAATCCAACTACTACTGGCGCTGGCGCTGGTGTGGACGGTAGGCTGACTGGCGCTACAGGCAGAATGGGAGACGATGCAACTCGCGCTCTAGCCGCTTCTTCTCAGAAAGCTCTTGAAAATTTTAGAGACTTCAAAGACGTGCTTGTTCCAAGCGCAGACGCTGTGTCTAAGTTAACAGGAGAGTTGAAAACGATGATTGAAGTCATCAGATCGTCTTCTGCAAACGATAAGGCCGCCGCTGTACAGGGTACAAGCCAGAGACTGAATCAGCCTCAAGCAGGCAAACCCCCAGGTGCTAGATAATGTCTAACCAACGCGCATTTTCATATCCTATCATCCCCAAGAATTCTGGGCCAGACGAAACGTCTTTGCCAGATGCTAAGGGTGCTCATTTAGTTCATCAGTCAAGTCCTACTTGGGTTTTGACTTTTGTTAGATGGCAGTATAGGGATACGTTGCGCACTCAAACTTCGACTCCAAATCAGGTTAGACGAGCGCTTGTAGTTGAAAACGATTGCATACAGGTTAGTGTAAGTTATGACAAGGGAAGCCTGACGCCATCGTGCCAGTTGACCTTGGTAGAAACTGATGTGAACTATTCAACAGAAATTGAACCTGGCGATTTTGTCTTCATCAACATTTTAAATTGGGAGCGAGACTCCAGACGTGTTGCAAATGCCGCTCGCGCCAATAATCCAATCAACGGAGCGCACGATGGCTTCAAGGGTTTATTCAAGGTTCAGAGCGTTAGGAAGTTTGTCAGCGTAGACGCCAATAGCGGCATCAAAACTCTTCTTTATAAGATCGATGGATTCGCTTTCACAGAATTCAATAATACCATGTATTTTAATCCAAATCTGGTTCAGCCAGGCAATTTGGAAAACACTGGACTGTTTATCAATGACGTTGCTCCAGCGTGGGCAAACTTCGTTAGTCTACAAGGATCTCCTTTCGTCCAAGAAGTGCTTGCGTTTCTAATCCAAAGCTTCATCGGCTCTGGAGTCAATCAGAATGCTCAAAAGGTCGGCGGTCTAGTAATTTCTCCCAACGTGCATTTTACGGTGCCTACTCTCGTTGGACGCTATCTAGGCATCACAAAGAGCGATGCGCCTAACGCCATCGACTATAATGCTGTAACGGCAGCAAAAGACATTTACAGATACGTTTTTGGAATTCAGAAGTACTCGTCAAACGGAAATCTGACCATGGCCAATGGTATGAATCCTGTTGGTCTAACCGAGAAGTATCCTGGATTCTATTACACTCCAGATTTCTGTGGTGGCAATACGATCATCAAAGCAGAGTATTGGAATCAGGTGAAACTATGGTCAGCCATGAATCAGTATACTAATTCTCCTCTGAATGAAATGTATACATGCTTCAAGATTGCCCCAAACAACCGCGTTATGCCGACTATGATTTTCAGACAAATTCCTTTTACTTCAGAGGATTTTGTTGGTCAACAATTTGGTACTCAAGACTCCAACGCTAAAGGGATTAACGTCACCAAATTTTTGAGTCTACCACGATGGAAGGTTGATCCAGCTTTCATTCTCAGCATGGACATTGGTCGCGATGAAGCGGCCAGAATCAATTTCGTACAGTACTACGCGAAGTCTACGTTTTCGGACATTGGGATGGAGATTGCTGCAGAAACAGCATCTGTCAACTATGTGTTCGATAAGGACGACGTTGCACGAAGCGGTTTGAGACCGTACATTGTTCAGAATCAGTTCGAGGATCTACCAAATACTGAAGTCAAGTCTGCTCCTATTTGGGCACGAATTCTTGGCGACGCCCTAATCGGTGGACACTTGAAGTTGAACGGAACATTCAACTGCATTGGCATTACTGAGCCGATTGCAGTCGGCGATAACCTAGAGGTAGACCATGTAGTGTACCACATCGAAGGCATAGTCCACAACTGCTCCATCAACGTTCAAACTGGCGTCAAGTCTTTCAGAACGATGATTAAGGCTAGCCATGGCGTCAGCGTCAATAGTAATGCTCAGGGNNCCAGGATGTTGTTTACAGACCTGCAAACATCGACCCATCCAAGTCGGAAACCGCAGCTTCTAGAATCAATCCATTCCCGCAACCTTCTACGACTAAAAACAATCCAAAGAAGGGTAACTAGCCATGAATTTTCTAGACAATGGAACAGTTTTACCATTCGGACTACTTGGCGGAAACGATGCTTCCAGTATTGGTGCGTTCAATAAGACGTACAAAAACACCGCTCTTAGGCTTGGCATTGTGGTCAAATCATATGACATGACTGATGAGGCAAATCTATCGGGTCTGACCACTGAGTACGATGTGTACGTTTTTGAACAGCAAGAAGATCGCGGTTCGTCCATCATTACATACAGAAACTGCATGTCTGCGGAAGGCATGGGTTCAATCACCGACTTCTTTGAGCGAACACTCAGAGTCAGAACAAATTCATCCGATCAAAGTAAGACCATCAATACCAAGAACCAGAACGGTGCAGTAGTTTTGATTCTGTGCTTAGATGGCATGTCTGAAAAGGCTATCATCGTCGGCGCAGTCACGCACCCAGACAGAAAAACCACGCTTGCAGGTAAGACTGCTCATTTAGAGGGTCAGTTTAACGGCGTCAACATTCAGGTTAATGATGACGGCAGCGCGAACTTTACGTGGAATGGTCCGACAAACAACGATGGAACTCCAGTTGATTCGTCCTTGACTCCAACCGTGGTATCGGTTGCTGCCGATGGATCTTTTCAAGTCAAACACAAAACCATCACCATGGATTTGGCTATTGGCGGAGTTGTAACACTGACGGCATCTGATGACGTTAATGTGAATTGCAAAGACGCAAACATCACTGCTTCTGGCGATGCCAATGTAAAGGCGTCTGGAAATGCAACAATCGATGCACCAGCCATCAATCTAGGTGCAGGTGCTGCTGATGCTGTAATCAAGGGCGACACTTTCAAAAAAATGGTCTTCGATACTCATACGCACCCGACTGCAGTTGGCCCTTCAGGTCCTCCAACAATGCCCATGGACCCAAGTTCTCTTAGCACAGTAGTGAAGACAAAATAATGTTACCAAGTGTAAGTACCCTCAATAATAATATACTTGCACTTCAACCAGTCGGCGTAGAAGTCACTGGGATTACCAACCTTGTGAACGTCATAGCCGCATTTTTGAATCAAATGCAAGCGGGACCGACTGGCGCACCAGGGATATTCACGTACAACAATGCGTCGGCTATCGCGGCTCTGGAATCTTTGCCAAATGTCGGGGATAACTCTTGGGTTGTACCGTTCGCGAATGGCATTCATGCGGGATCGACGGCAGCGATATTGGTTCCAGGAACGGTGACTGATCCGGTATGGACAGCATCAGTAGTGGACACTCTACCTCCAGTCAACACGGGTCTAGCAGCAGCTCTGCCAGTGCTGATTTCTGGATTGAATAATTGTTCGTATTCGAACAATCCAGCCATGCCAATGGCTCAAGCGATTTCTGATTATGCAAAAGCGTTTACTTTTTTATGCACTGGACTTGTATTGGCTCCTCCAGGCCCTCCAATTCCATTACCACTGACGTTTACAGCGCAGTAAGGGAGTTTTATGGATTTTAAACAAGTCGCAGAAGGCCTATTTCCATGTTGGTGCATGGGACTATGGATGATGAATTTGGTGTGGAACTCAGACCACAAGGATCTTCTTCGAGTGAGCAAGGAAGGTCTTCTTAGGTTTGCTAGGTTTTTAGCGGTAGTCACTGCGGCCAGAGTGTTTTATCTAAGCATGATCGCGCCAGATGCAGTGCTCGAAAGCATTCGTCACGTAGGCGATGTAATACCGTGGCCCACAATGTTTGGAGTTTTCTGGGAAGACATGTGCCATGCGGTTCCGCTTGTGATACTTGGTCGAATGATCGCAGACAATAAGTGGCTCAAACCATTTTATATAGCACTCATTGCGGCAATGTCGATGACTTTTGGTGCCATGCACTCATACGAAGGGTTGCAGGCAGTGGCCGTATTGTCTCTTTACATACCGTTTACGATGAGGCTTGGTCAGAAATACGGGTTTGGCACTGTGATGCTATGTCACATCGCTTATGACCTGACAACGTTCTTTACATTCAAACTCATGACGGGATCATAATGCCAGCCAGAAGCGGCCCTCCCAAGAAAAGCGCCTACCGACATTATTCTGAAAAGGATATTGCGGCAACTGAATTTGGAACGTATGTCATCCAAGTTGGTGACGATCTTTTCCAAGCTCCTNNAATGTTTTACGATGATATTTTGGGCGGATTGAGCGCGATGAAGAAAGAAGGTAGTGACGTTGAGAAGGAAGACGCGGAAAAGTGTCTTTTACAATTGAGAATTATGCCCTTGAGGATTCATTAGTACGGATTACAACCGTCGAACATCTCTGAGTCGTACATGTCCCAGTGTTTTGCAACACAGTCGTCGCTCACCACAATCGGATACATGATGCTCGCGGGGCATCCATCGCCTAAAAGACCTACTTGAAGAGGCGCTTTTGGCATTTTCTCGGCATCTGGGTACTCTCCGCCGCTCCAGGTGTGGAATCTTCCACAAAAACAGTGAGTCATTTCGTGATAAATCAAGGTTCGCTTGGTCATCCAGGTCGATTTATGCCAATATTGCATGTTGATGTCAATTTCTCTGAAATTTTTACCATAAGTGCAGAGTCCGACGACCGTTCCTTTGCCTTTTTTCATTTTAAATGAACTAACTACAATAGTTACGGGCGTTTTGAATTTTATACCACGGATTCTTGCCTCAAAATCGTACATGATCTCAAAGGCAACGATTTCCTTCTCGATTCCGACGTGATCTGGCTGCTTTTTGGTCCTGCCCCAAGGGTCGACGTTTGGGACGGAGCTTCCAAGGGCAAAAAAGCATAGGAATAGCGGTAAGAACTTGGTCATATCTATGATATATCACATTTGGGCGACAATCGCAACCCCATAATCTTATACAATATAGGAAATACAAATGGCCGATTTTAGTCTCCCATCATCAGCACCATCGATCAGCACGCCGTCTGGCGGCACGAGCAATATTTTGAACGCCCTACAAGGCGCCCAGAATGTGCAAAATCAGATCGGTTCGGAGCTTCCATGGTCGCCGGACATCGTTGATCCTACACGGTTTTTCTTCCCTGTCACCATCGAAGGGCAGCGCTGGAACCTAACGTACCCCTACAGATTTCTTGTAATAGATACAAGTAACCACAACACCATCGTGAACGGTCCTGACGTAAACGCGCAGATTTCCATTTACCCAATGGACACTGGCGGAGTTTTGGCTTTCGAGCCAATGAGTCCTCAGTGGTCAATTCAGTTGCCAATCACTCCAGAACAGCTCAGTATCACTGACCCATATGCGATTCAAACTTCCGCCACTTTGCGCGGTATCCTCGAAGAGCACAACGGCGTAAAGTTCAAAACCATCAATGCGTCGGGAACTTTTGGAGTATGGCCGAGCCGCGACAATGTGGTTAATCCTCCTGGCTCTCCTAGCGTCGTCCAGAGTTTATTTGGCGGCACCATCGAAGCTTTTGGTAACTTGACCAGTTCTGTTCAGCGTGTTATCAACACGGCGACCACTGGCCATCCAGCCGCCAAGCCCATCACCAAACAGCCGCAGGACACTCCCGCGACACTGTCGAGCACTGGTTACTATCAGGCTTTGGCGATCCAACAATTTTTGGAACAGTACGCTGAGCAAAAGAAAAATCCGAACAACGCAAGTTGGCGCTTGGTTTTTGACATTCCTAAGCAGAATCAGTCGTTCATCGTAACGCCAATTCAATTCACTTGGCAACAAAACAAGGACAGGCCGCTACAAGTCAACTACAATTTGCAATTGAGAGCTTGGCGTCGTGTCAACCTAGTTGAAGGCGTAAGCGAGACGGCACCATCGATTCAGCCTTTGAGTCCTGGTATCTTGCAACGTATTTTGAATACTATTTCTGCAGCACGCACAGTATGCAGTCAGTCTTTAAATTTGATTGCGGCGGTACGCAGCGACGTCGAGGCGCCTCTTGAAGCTCTTAGACAGACCGCACTTTTCGTGAAAGGTCTAGCGGGAGTTGCAGTAGCAGTTGCGGATCTTCCTCTTCAATTACAACAGGACTATAAGTCGGCGATCAACAGTTTCATCGGCAACATGAGTTTTAACAACTTGCTTAACGAACCTTCTGGCGGTAATGCTGGAAGTAGTTCCGCAGTACAGGCTCAAATTGCGGCCACGAAGGCCACAAACCAACAAACTGAAGGTCTAAGTCTTGATGCGGTTTCTAGCGGACAATTGGGCAACAACGCAGTGAATGCGAATGCGATCAATCCTGCAAACAACATTTTTACGTCTCCAGAAGCGAATTTTGTTCTTTTGAATCAGGTGCCATTGGACAATTTGTCGTTGAATGTTAGGCAGCAAAATGCGGCTCAGCAGGCAATTAACGACGCTAACGCGCTCACTATTGCGGATCTGAAAGGTTTTCGAGCAACTATTCAACAGTTGGCTTTGCAACTTTCGAATAACTTCGGAACAGGCTCTGCATTTTACAATCAAGTGTATGGACTACCGCCTCCAATTGTGCGCAGCGCGCCCATCACGCTTGACGATTATGAGTTTTTGAACACGCTTTATGATTCTATGCAATCGTATGATCTTTTGACTGCAAGCACGCAGATCGATGATCAGGCTCGACAAAGCGATATGGAATACGTTGCCGGTCTGGCACAAAATGCTGGCATTCCGTTCGCTATTCCGAACAGCATGATCCTTGCGCCCGTGCCTTTTGGTCTGACGATTGAGGCTATTGCGCAACGATATCTTGGAGATCCACAGCGATGGATCGAGATTGCGACTCTGAATACTCTGCAAGATCCTTATATCGATGAAGATGGGTTCCAATACTCGCTTCTATCGAATGCAAACGGTCGACAAATCACTATTGGTGGAAGCCAAGACCTGTATCTGGGCCAAACTGTTACTCTTATGGGTGCCGATCAGACTCCTTCATCAAGGACAATCTTAGGTATTGAAGAGTTGTCTAGCACGAGTTACCTGCTTACCCTGGATGGCGAAGCTAACTTGAGTAATTTTACGACTGCCGCTGGCTCTTACTTGCAGGCTTACTTGCCTGGCACCGTGAATAGTCAGCAAAAGATTTTCATTCCAAGTGATGCATCGGTTTCAACAGATCCGCACATTATTGTGCCAGCCCTAACATCCGTTGATCCGTTGACTGGCATGAGCAAAGTCGATATTTTGTTAACTGACGATGGAGACATTGCAACCAATAATTATGGTGATTTCAGGTTCTCATACGGTATGACGAATATTGTGCAGGCGCTCAGAATCAAGTTTGGTTCGATTGCTGGCTCGATCATACTGCACCCAGAATTTGGTCTGGGAATCAAGCCAGGGACAATTAACGGCTCGATTAACGCACAGCAGATTTACAGTTCGATCAACACTCAACTTAAGCAAGACCCTAGGTTTGCTGGAGTTGGCAGCCTACAGGTTGTTTTGAGCGGACCAACCTTGACAATTAATTTGGGAGTCATTTTGGCCAATAAACAAGGCATTTTCCCGATTACTTTCCAGGTCACCAAAGCGAACTCCTAATGATATAAGACCATATGAAACAATGTAGCGAATGTAAAATTTATAAAACTGTCACAGAATTTGCAAGATCGTCATCTAGTATCGATGGATTACAGCCGGTTTGTAAGATTTGTCACAATTTTGCCATGCAAGAGTACAGGAAGAGTAATCGGGATAAGGTTAATGATTTATCCAGGATTAGATATGCAAGCAACGCAGAAAGTCAAAAGGCTCACGTTAAAAAATGGGAGTCTGAAAATTTGGAAAAAGTTAGGGCAAAAAGCGCTAGGCGTCGTGCCGCGAAACTGCACAGAACGCCTCCGTGGCTAACTGAATTGCATCACCAACAAATTCAAATTTTTTATGATGCTGCAGCAGATTTGACCAAAGAATTTGGCATTCCAGTTGAAGTTGATCATGTGGTTCCCCTACAGGGCAAAAATGTTTCTGGGCTTCATGTTCCTTGGAACTTGCAGGTAATCACCAAGCGTGAGAATTTAATAAAAGGCAATAGGATTACAAAATANNTAGCCAAGATCGGTATCGACGATTTTAATACAGGAAGTGCCGTGACCTCATTCTTCGAAGTTGTAGCTCTTACAACCGCTCGCGCTTCGGGTGACTTATTCCAGATTTTGAGGGACTTCTCAGTTGACCGCGCAACCGGCGATGCTTTGCAACGCCTTGCGACAGAAAACAACATCACGCCAACCACTGCAAGCCCAGCAACTGGGTTCGTATCTGTAATAGATACAAGTTTCCAAAAGATTTCGACATCCGTTTACGCAGGTCTCCCAGCTCCAAACGTAGGTTCGACTGTCATCGCAGTCGGTAACGCCTCATCGTTCCCAGCTGCTGGCTCGATCTACATTGGTCGTGGCACCCCAAACATTGAAGGCCCTCTTGCCTACTCGACGCCTCCTGTTCTCGTGGGTAGTTACTGGACCATCACACTTTCTGTCCCTACAACCAAGTTCCATAACTTGGGCGAAAGCGTTATTTTGGCTCAAGGCGGAAACCGCGTTGTTCCGATCAATTCTATCGTCACGGCACCTGCCATCGGCACGAATCCAAATATTTCTTACAACACGACCGTAGCTGCAATCGTTCTTGATGGTGAAACTACCGTCAACAATGTACCTGTTACCGCACAACTTCCAGGATCTGATGGTAACGTGCCAATCGGCGCTGTTACTCAGTTTGCAAGTCCTCCATTCTCTGGCGCAACCGTCAATAATCCTCTGGCATTTACCACTGGAACTGACAACGAAACAGACGACGAACTCCGCGTTGCAATCAAAAACGCACTGGGCTCCATTGGCCTTGGTACTGCGTTCGCGGTTGAATCTGCCGTTCAGAACGCTCAATGTACAACTCCTGTAGCGGCCACGGTCAGCAGTACTGATTTGCTTGAAGCATCGTATGGCGCAGTTCTTTATATCGACAACGGAATGGGATACGAAGAAACGTCGACTGGCGTTGGTATCGAATCCATCGTCAGCAGCGCACTTGGCGGAGAGNNCCTGCAAAGTTCTCTTGGAACTCCATTTGATTTGAAAGGCGGCGACACGCTGGCCGTCATAGTTGGTGGCACCACTTATCAGCATACGTTCCAAAACTCTGATTTCAGAAGTCCTGGAGCAGCAACCGCTTACGAAATTACTGCATCGATCAACGGCGATACAACTCTTGGCTTTGAAGCTCTTACTCAAGGTGGCGGAACCTATGTGGTTATCCGTGACAACTCTGAGGGTAAAGACTCGATTCGCNNGCCATCCAAATGGGATTCCCATCAAGCCTGATCGAAACGTTGCGCCTTTACAAAAACAACGTTCCGCTAAGCAAAGACGGTGCAACCGCATCGGTTCTGACACAAGATCAAAGCCTATGGTCTTCGACGATTACGAACGGAGACACCCTGATTCTGTCTGTTGACGGGACTGCGGCAATCACCTATACGATCACGAATGCACAATTTATCGCAACTGGCGATTTTACAACTGTTTCGAACACAAACTCTCTTGCTTCTTGGGTTGAGGTCTTCAATAACACCTTGACTGGAATCACGGCTGAGATCGTTGGAACACAAATCCAACTCACGAGTAACCTTGGCGCAAGTAATCGCGCTGCAGTTATTATCGGTGCAGGATCTACTTTTGTAACCAAAGGCATGTTCTCTGCGTCCGTGGGATTAAGTTCGCAGGGCGCTGCCTCCGACTACGTTTTGAACCGAAATACCGCACAGTTTGAATTGACTGTACCACTCGTCGCAGGCGATAGCCTGGCAGCAGGTACTACTCAGACCGCAGCCAGAGCCCAGAGCAATGAAATTGCAACTGGCAGCGTGAATTTGGCAGCAGAAGGCTACATCTGGTTGTTAATCGACGATCCTGGGACCATCATTCCTACTGGTGTCGTAAGTAACACGGCTCTGACCGTTTCTAGCCCGTCTACAAACATCATTCGATACACATCGAACGTTTCTGAAGCTTTCGCCAACGTTCAAGTCGGTGACTATTTGAT
>PLEQ01000306.1 GCA_003136475.1 Deltaproteobacteria bacterium | reverse complement strand
ATAACCTCGTCCATGCGCGAGCCCGTATCGATCAATGCTGTTGCAATAATCGTCAGCGAGCCGCCCTCTTCGACGTTACGTGCGGCACCAAAAAATCTTTTCGGCTTATGAAGGGCATTGGAATCGACACCACCGGAAAGAATCTTCCCAGAGGGCGGCACAACGGCGTTATAAGCGCGGGCCAGACGTGTGATGGAATCCAGGAGGATGACCACATCTTTCTTATGTTCGACCAAACGCTTGGCTTTTTCAATAACCATCTCTGCCACTTGTACGTGACGCTGAGCAGGCTCATCAAAGGTAGAGCTGATGACTTCACCTCTAACCGACCGCTCCATGTCCGTCACTTCTTCTGGGCGTTCGTCAATAAGAAGAACGATCAGAATAGCTTCGGGATGATTCTTTTCAATCGATGCCGCAATTTGCTGCAATAATACTGTTTTTCCAGTACGCGGGGGCGCTACGATAAGTGAACGCTGACCCTTGCCGATCGGAACTAGCATGTCAATAATGCGGGTTGAATAGATCTTGGGATCGAATTCAAGCCCGAATTTTTCCATTGGGTAAAGTGGTGTAAGGTTGTCAAAGATGATCTTGTCCATCTCTTGGTCAGCATTCTCGTTGTTGACCTTCTCAACCTTGAGCAAAGCAAAATAACGCTCGCTATCTTTCGGAGGGCGAATCTGCCCTTCGACAGTATCGCCTGTTCTTAAATTGAATCGTCGAATTTGCGAAGGAGAAACATAGATATCGTCAGGGCCTGGTAGATAATTATAGTCAGGTGCCCGCAAAAAACCAAAACCATCAGGCAAAGTTTCAAGAACGCCTGATCCATAAATGAGCCCGCCTCGTTCGGATTGGGCTTGCAACAAGGAGAATATCAACTCCTGTTTGCGCATGCTGCTTGCGCCGATGATACCGAACTGCTTCGCCATCGCTGTCAGATCGAATATACGCCTCAGCTTAATCTCAGTGAGATTAATTATATCCGGTGTTTCCTCAACACTCTTTTTGGTCGTAGTGGCTTCTTTGGCCATAAGATTTTGCTCGCTTTAGGTAGGTTGTTGGTTAATTAAAAGATTCAACTTCTGGATTCCCTATTATCCAAATGGTTGACTATCGAAGTTATGGATGAATTGGATTTGGGCAGCTACATATTATGTTATGCGTTGCTGTCCAATCTATTCGTTAGGAATCGGGCTGTCAACGCGGCGTCTATTTCTACTTCCCCCTGTTCCAAATATCAAGAACAAAAAAAAGTCTTCACTTTCCCTGCAGACCGCGCTGGAACAGATTCCCTAGTTCCTTTTTACAAGGAAAATTGACTAGTTAGAGGTCCCCCCACCGAGGCTTTGGCCCGATGTTGACTGGCTAGTCTGGGAATAAAGACAGAGTTAGCCTAAAAGCTTTGCCGGGTAGAAGTCAAGAATTTTAGCTTCTTATAACCTCGGCTCGAATGCCACCGAGCTGTGTTAAAATAAAGAAAGTTCAAGATAACGGTCTGTAAGATCCCTCAATCACCTTTGTTTCACCGGCGTCGGGGATGACTGGTGGTGGCTTGGGTCGGTTCTTTGTCTTGCAACTATGGCCAGAACTAGCAATAAGGCGCGAAATGACGTTTATTTATAAACTTCTAATTTTACTGACTCTCTTTATCAGCTCCACAAGTTCCTTTGCTCAAGCCAAGATTGCCACTGAGGAGCGTTTTCAGGACCTTTTCATCACCGCTGGCTACTCGACAGCTTTTGGAGCGGCGCTAGGCGCAGCCGTTTTGGGCCTTTCCGAGAACCCAGGCTCCAAACTGCGCTATCTTGCCATCGGCGCCTCCGTAGGTTTTATTGCCGGAAGCGTGCTGGGAACTTTTATCGTATTCTCACCCATGATCTCTCCGGGCGGCACGATGACTCATATTGGCCTTTCGACTCCCTCAAGCTCTGACTCCCCAACGCCTCCAGACAGAAAAAATGGCAGCTTGGTCATCCGCCCCATTCTGAGCGATAAAGATGGGAGTATTCGGACCCTTCAAGCCGATTGGCTGCTTGCAAAATTCTAAACAGGTTCTGCTAACAGGTCGTAGTCCAACGCGCCTGTGATCCGTAACTCTCGAATTTCACCAGGTTCAAAGCTTTCCCCCGAAATATAAACTATACCATCTATATCTGGTGCTTGAATGGAGAGACGGCCCTCCCACTGACAGGTTTCTGCAGCCTTCTTCAGCACGATGGCAGAAAAAACCTTGCCAACCAATTGCGAAAGATTGGCCCGGGAAATGTCTCGTTGTAAAGTCATCAGCTGATTGTAGCGCTCCTGTTTGATACCCTCATCGACTTGATCTTTCATCCGTCCCGCAACGGTACCCTCTTCCTGTGAGTATGTGAAACAACCCAAGTGTTCAAAGCGCATATCACCGACAAAAGTAGCTAATTGCCTAAAATCCTCAGCCTCTTCACCAGGAAAGCCGACCATAACGGTGGTTCGAATAGCGATATTGGGAACTTTCGCACGGACACGCGCAAAAACTTGCCGCATTTCATCCTGGGTCAGAAGCCGATTCATTTTACTAAGGACTTTGTCGCTCGCATGTTGGACAGGTATATCCAGATACTTTACAATTTTTTCCTCTTTTGCCATGAGTTCGAGAAACTCATCACTGATATTTTCCGGATACATATAAAGCATCCGAAGCCAAGTAAGGTCTTTAATTTTTACGAGCGCTTTCAAAAGCTCCACCAACTCATCGGAGCCACGATCACGCCCGAAGGCAGCGAGATCTTGCGCAATCAAGATAATCTCCTTCACGCNNACGCTTGTGATCGGTCGTGAGCGCAAGCGGCCACGAATTGCTGGAATAATACAAAAGGCACAGTTATGTCCGCAACCCTCAGCCACCTTCACATAGGCTGAGTACTTGGACAAAGTATTCACACGAGGCAAATCTTCGTTATAGAGATAGTTTGCACGTTTTGCGATAACAGTGCCTGGTTC
>PLEQ01000320.1 GCA_003136475.1 Deltaproteobacteria bacterium | reverse complement strand
GTCGACTGACTTTCTAACGAAAAAAGGTCTTTCGACAGCGCGTTTGGATACCGAACTACTGCTTGCGAAGGCGCTAGACCTTCGAAGGATCGATCTCTATTTGCGCTTTGATCAGCCGCTATCTCGGCAGGAACTTGGCATTTTTAAAGCGCTTCTCATTCGTCGAGCCAATCATGAACCGGTGGCCTATATCTTAGGGTACAAAGAGTTCATGAGTTTACGCTTTCAAGTGGATTCCAGGGCCTTGATCCCCCGAAACGAGACGGAATGCCTTGTCGAACGCGTTATTGAATTTGCTAAGTCCTTGCGGAAGCCTGTGCGANNGCTTAGCAGGATCAATGCTCAAAATTGTAAGATCGAGGAATCGCGGTTTGAATTCCATCTTAAAGATGCCTTGGATGAAAATAATTGGAAGGGTCTGGGAAAGTTCGATATTATCGTAAGTAATCCGCCTTATATTGCACCGCAGGAAAGAGGTCAGCTCGCACGTTCGGTCCTTGATTTCGAACCTGAACTTGCGCTATTTGGTGGGACAGACGGCTTGCAATTTTATGAACGCTTCGCAGCCCATATNNGCTCATGAACATCTGTTAGCAAACGGTCGCTTGTTCTTAGAAATAGGCAAGGACCAAGGGCAGGCGGTCACCGTTCTCTTAAGGTCCCACGGGTGGCGTGACGTAGCCATTATAAAAGACTATAGTAAAAATGATCGTATTGTAGAAGGTGCGCATGAATGAAAGAAAGCCTGGTAAGGAAAAAATTCTTGATTGGTCGCAGTTCTATCGACTTTTGATTTTTTTTGCGGTTTTGCTTCCTATTGGATATCTTTTCCTGTTTGTCTATCGCCCCCTAGTGGTGCCTTTCTTTCTAAGCTTGTTTTTTTCGTATATTCTCGTCCCGTTTGTTGACCGGCTCGATCGCTATCGTGTTCCACGCGTTGCGATTGTTTCGGTTATTCTTCTGCTAGCGTTTACGGTTGTCGGTGTCGCAGTTGTTGAAGTTTTACCGTATCTTTACGCGGAAGTTCTCAACCTTATGCGTCTTGCGCCGAAGGTCTTTGCCTTCGTCAACGAGCGGGTCTTTCCATTCATCAAAAATTATTTTATAGGTCTTGGTTTTGTCGAAGAGAAAATGCTCGAGCGTCTGCTGGGTGAAATGCAGGCTATGGTGCAATGGAGCGATCGTATTCAAGATGCTCTTACTTCGATTTGGCGATCGGCCCCACAGGTGGTTGGGACCTTAGTGAACGTAATTATGACACCTCTTATCACATTCTTTTTGGTCAAGGATGAAAAACAGATCGTAGGGTTCTTACGGGATCTCACACCGGTGGACCTCCGGCGTCCTCTTGGCGACTTACTGAAAAGAATTAGTCGAACTTTGCATGCGCTCATCAAGGGACAGATCACGGTTGCGGCAATTCTTGCGATTCTTTATGTCATCGGTCTCAGCATGGCCGGCGTTCATGCCGGAATTGCGATCGGCTTGGTACCCGGTGCCTGCCGCCTCATACCCTACCTGGATGTGATCGTAGGGGGTCTTCTGAGCTTGATCGTTATTTTTTCAAATTGGCAGGGCTTCGGTCAGCTCTTTTTTGTTATCGGAGTCTTTGCAGGCGTTCAGGCCCTCGATGGCATGCTGATTACGCCACGGGTCGTTGGCGAACGCTTAGGCATCCACCCACTTTTTGTTATCGTAACGGTCATTGGCTTTGGAGACCTTTGGGGATTTTGGGGGGTGCTCTTGGCGGTTCCCACTATAGCGATTTTAAAGGTTTTCCTGCTTAGCTTTAAACCCTACTATGTAAAATCAAGAGCCTTCGGCCTGCAGAAGAAGAAATCGTAGAAGCGTTCAGAGGGTCCTAGCGTCGGCCGCTAATAATCAAGACAAAGTTTAGCTTCCCCTCACGAGGGCTTTCGAGAAGCTTTGAAAAAGAACCGATAAGATAGCTCTCATGTTCGCCCGAAATATCGAGAGCAAGGAAGGCTTTCCGACTCCTGTCAAAAATATGGCTGCAGGCCACTAAGAGTTTTTCAAGTCTATAAGGTGTATCGAGAATAACGATCGGATTCTCATGGTTCGTGAGCTGCGCAAGCTCGCGTTCCCTCTGCGCAGTTTCAGCAGAAAGAAAGCCTTGGAATAAAAAGCGTTGCATTGGAAAAGGGCAGGCCGAAATGGCCGCCGTTATTGAACTTGGACCAGGGATCACCCGGATGAGGGCTCGGGCGGCATACGCGGCCTCGAGTAGCTGTCTCCCGGGGTCTGCGAGGGTCGGGCAACCTTGGTCGCTGACATAAACTGCGCTTTTTCCCTCCTTCAAATGCCTATAGAGAAGGTCGATGATTTCTGTCGGATTATGTTCATTAAATTTTACATAGTGCTTCTGAATTCCAGCCAGTTTTAAGAGGAGTCGGGCAGGTCTATCTTCTTCAAAGATTAAGAGCTCTGAGCTTTGCAGGGCAGCGAGTGTTCTGCGCGGTGTGTCTTCGCTGCAGCCGATGTGTGTTGCTGCCATTATGAGGACCCCAGGTGCGGGGGTAGAAATAGCCTTCAAGTGCGTTCTCCATTTTTTGTTTGCATGCTGGTTTTTTGGTAGAAATACAAGGAAATCTTTTAATTTATTTAAGATACTGTGATAGATTAAAGATTTGCTCTATGGTAAGTATGCCTTAAGTCAATGCAGCCCAAGTGGACCCTTCGAAGGTATGAGTTCAGAAATACGTAAATCTGAAATTGTGGAAGAATTAAAACTGGGTGCGATCCCTCAGCATGTTGCCATCATCATGGATGGGAATGGTCGATGGGCTCAAAGCCGAGGCAAGCCGCGGATATTCGGGCACCAAAAAGGTGTTCAGAGTGTGCGCCATGTTGTTGAGGCCGCAGCCGATCTAGGGATCGGTATCCTGACTCTTTATGCTTTTAGTGAAGAGAATTGGGGACGTCCCAAAGCAGAAGTTAGCGCGCTCATGAAATTGCTAGAGACTTACGTCATTAAGGAACGTGAAAAACTTCATAAAGGAAATGTGAAGTTCCGTGTGATGGGTAATCTCGAACGTGTCCCCGTCCGCACGCGCAAGATGGTGCTCGATACGCAGCAATATCTTGAAGGGAATACCGGCCTCACCCTCAATATTGCTCTGAGTTATGGCTCACGGAATGAGATTGTTTACGCCTGTCGAGAAATCGCCCGAAAGGTTCAGAGCGGCGACTTGACTTTGGAGGAAGTCACCACCGAGCGATTTTCCGAGCATCTTTGGACGGATGGGCTTGGTGACCCTGATCTCTTTATTCGCACAAGTGGCGAACAACGAGTCTCTAATTTTCTACTGTGGCAAATTGCTTATTCTGAACTGTGGTTCTCCCAGGTTTACTGGCCCGAGTTTCGTAAAGAACACTTTTACGAAGCTATTCGTTCTTTTCAGTCCCGCAAAAGACGATTTGGTTTGGTATTGGAAGACTAAGTCGCAGAAATATTACCCATTGAAAGGTTGAGAGCTCATGCTGAGGAAAAGAATTCTGACTGCAGTTATCGCTCTTCCCGTCGTTTTTGCTCTTCTTCTTTATATTCCGAAAGCGCTCATTTTTTTTGTTTTTCTGATTTTGGCATTAGGCTCAACGTATGAGACTGCTGGCATTTTAATTCCGGCCTTGCGAAGCCGCTTAGGCGATCCGATAAAAGGACCCGGTACCTTTTGGGTGATCCTTTGTACTTTGGTTTCAGGCTTGGTGTTTTCTTTTTTAGCGCTACGTGTGCAAGGTGCTGAACTAGGAGTTGGGGTTTTTTGTATTATGCTCCTTCTTCTGATCAGCAATTTTTTTGCATCCTCGATAGATGGTGCCGTAGCGAATATGTTGGGAACGCTGTTTAGTGTGATCTATGGCGGTCTCCCTTGGATCTCGCTCCTCGATTTATATGAAATGGGTGATCATTCACGCTTCCTATTTCTGCTTTTGGGTATAGTTATGGCAAATGATTCCGGGGCTTTTTTTGCGGGCAAGTATTTTGGCAGGCACCAGCTTGCGCCGAAGAGTTCACCGAAAAAGACATGGGAAGGGGCAATCGGGGGTCTTATTGGAGGGGTCCTCGGAGCATTCGTGATCGACGGAGTCTTTTGGGGCCAGCTTGGCACCTGGACATTTCTAATCGTCTTAGCAATCATTACAGGTATAGCTGGAATCTTGGGTGACCTTATGGAG
>PLEQ01000216.1 GCA_003136475.1 Deltaproteobacteria bacterium | reverse complement strand
GGCTATTTTTTCAATCGCTTGGAATTCAGGAATCGTTAAAAGGGTATTCACTGCGGAGAAGTACCAGGTGTTGAAATACTCAATAAGGTGCTCGTTCACCCGCAATTTCTGCGCATCATCAAAATGCTCACTGATCCGCTGGTACTTCTCACGCAATCTACTTAATTTGTTAAGGATGTTTCTTTTAAAAGGTCTCGAATTGGATCGCTCGTAAAGGACGAGTCCTATAAAATAGTCAGTTTCATCTTCATTAAAGCCCCAAGATTCACAAAAGCCTGCTGCTTGGTCAGCGGTGAGATGGACGTGGGAGTTAATGACTTGAGAAAGATACGAAGGCTGGCACCCACCCGCCTTGGCAAGCTGTTTCTGATAGCCTCTAAGGTCCTCATTTTCCTTAATTTTGTTCCGAATGATCTCGCGATAATTCATAATTTTAAAAAGATCCATAATTCCCCCAAGAAGCTAATCTGAATCGTTTTTATGCCGCTATAAACTCTAATAAAGATCGGGGATAACGATCGAAGGAGCGAAGAAAGGCAGTTACCGAGTAAACTCATTACAGCCGCATTAGGGCAATCGTTTATAATTCATGATCTATAAACGTATTTGGTCTTAGGAAGCAAGCTTGCATCAACTTTGCTTAGAAATAAAAAAAATTGCGCCAAAAAAATTATTAAAAATATCTTGATTATATGAGCCCCTTAGGAGATTCTCGCCCTGACTCGGGGTATCCTTACAATACAAACAATGGGTTGAAGGAGGCGATTTTTCTGACAAACGGGTATGATAAATAATTTTTCATTCTTCTGATTTGCAAATCTTGAAGACTAAGGAGCTAATTATGATTATCAAACGTCGAACTTCTAGGAGTTACGGCTCNNTAGCTGATATGGCTAGTCACATTGCCACTTTTTTCTTTAAATAATTCCCCATCTCTTTTTTTAAAAGCGGAGCCTCGAGGATTCCAGCAGGAGGCTCCGCTTACTATCTACCAGTATGATCACTGATAGCTATGAACGTCACCATTTCTTGGGTTTGTTCTCTTTCTTGGCGTCCTTTGTCTCTTGATCTCTGTAATCTTTATTTTTATCGGCATCATCTCTCTTCGTCAATGCATCTGAAATAAGAACCTTCTTCTCTGAAGAATTCCCATTACGATTTTCTAAACCTGTTGTTTCAACTTTCTTATCCAAAGAATCTGCATCATCCTTGTGGGTAGACCCAGGATTTTTTATGTTCATATCTTCTTCCTCTTTTTTAGTTTTCCTTTGAAAAGACTCTGGCTCTCGCTTGCCTAGCTCATTTGTTGTAGACATACAATTCTCCCGTCTTGCTATTTATCTTTCGATCTCCAGTGCTAACATTTACGTTCTTTAATTTGTGTCGTCTATATCAATAGCTGTAATAAAGAATGAATTTTCTAAATTTAACTCCGTTCTATTCCAAATTTAGCAACACACGTTTAAAATATTGCGTTTTGAAACGGACTGCACTAGATCTGTTTGGGACATAGTATTGTATGATTTGACTTCAGTTTTCTATTTGTATCGGAGAGGGTTATGAGTTTTTCAAATCTCGCAAACATCAGCCGAAAAAAAATTGTCTGGGCTATTGATGCTTTTGCTGAAGCAGGCCGACAAGAGCGAGGAACACGATTTATCGATAGACTCAGTGGATCTATGGATAAAGACGTTGAGCCCGTCTTCGTCTTGACCCCGCATAATGTCCGCGTCAGGCACGATTTTTTTCCAGCATGGATTGATGCCTACCGAGCATCCGCCGAAAGCATCCTAAAGAATCTAGTCAAAAAGTGTTCGATTACTAAACTTCTATCACCTCGTATTTTAATTCATGACGGTTCGAAGCGTGATGATGTCGATACCTTGCTAAAATACTGTGGCGAGCAGAAAGTCGAAGCCATTGTCGTGAGTAGCCATTTTGAGGAGAGATTTCTCCGTATCTTTCACAGAAGCTTCGCTGAGATTTTGCTTATTCGCAGCGCCTGCCCAGTGGTTATTTTAAACCCATTGGCAGACATGAGTCGCGGAATTTCACACATCGTCTTTCCGACAGATTTTAGAAAAGATAGCTTCAAGAGCTTCGAGGCAGTTCTGCGTCTGGCTAAAGCCTTTAAAGCGCGCTTAACCATCTATTGCAAAAATCAGATCCCCCTGTACTTGGCCTCGCAAAGTTCACCCTATTTTCATCTCTATTTTGAAGAAGAGGTCCAACAACGTAAAGAATTGGCCCAAGAATGGGTTGATCTGGCCAGGGACAAAGGTGTGTCTTGTAAAGCTGAAATTAACGAAAACGTCTTTTCCGGCCAAATCGGCGAGTGCATACTGGACTACTCGCTCAGCGTAAAAGCAGACTTAATTTTTATGGTTTCCAAAAGCTCGGCTCTAGGCGCCTTTTTTGGAACTAGCATTTCCCGATTCGTTGCGCGAAACGCTCTTTGCCCCGTCTATGTTGTCCACGCATAAAAATCTCAGCTCTTCGGATAGAAGCGATAATTTTTTCTAAAAAAAGTATATCTGCCAAACAGTTAGTGGCTTCCTAGCTCTTATCTAAACTCGCTGTCGCAAGATTTTTTGACTTTAAAATTAACTAAATACTGAGAAATTGAATCGCTCTTAGCTCTGTGCTGCAAGGTATAGGGAGCTAGTATATTTTATATTAATTGCCACCCTAGCGTATTGACTTTCGGAATTGCTGAGATTAAGTTCGGCCCGATTAAAGACCCCTACAGGCTCTATCCTAGAAAAAATAAATTGAGAGGACTTCTATGCGTAAAGGTAAACTGGCAATTTTTCTTGCCGTTAGCTCGACTTGCTTATTTTTAAGTTCTATTTCTAAGGCTTCTGAGG
>PLEQ01000047.1 GCA_003136475.1 Deltaproteobacteria bacterium | reverse complement strand
CGTAGCAACGATCAATACTACAGCCTCTCCTGGAACCATGACCGTCATGATGGCCAATGATGGAAATGCTTATCTAGCAGACCAATTAGTGGCTTCAGCTACTACTGCGCAGTTAACTATGCGTGCTTCGCGCGTCATTAATACTGCGAATGAAAGCGCCAGCTTATACCTTCAGTTTCGCAGCTTAAACGGCTCTACCGCACCTGCTTCCACTACAACGTGGAGTGTGGGAATGGCCTCTGTTGAAAACTACTCTCCGGTTTCAACTGTCGTTAATGATGTGAAACCGCAAGGGTCCGGCAATCAGATGCCCGTGGCCGTTACTACCACTCCTGCCGTTACAGTTAGCTCTGGTACCGTAACCACTGTATCTACCGTGTCTTCTGTGACTGGAGTGACATCGGTAACTAATAGCTATAACGGTAAACCAGCAACCGTTGCCGACGTTGCTTCTGCTGCTATTACTACGACTACGACTACCGCGAACATTACTCCTGGTGGCGGCAACGCTTACCAAGTAAATATTCCGGTAACAGCTGTGAGCGGTACAAACCCAACAATGGACGTTGTAATCCAAGAGTCACGAGACGCCGGTTTCAGCTGGGTGAACATTTATCAGTTTCCTCGTATAACTGCAATTGGTGGTAACAACTCGCCCCTATTACCTTTGACTGGCACTTTAATTCGCTACGTTCAGACTATTGGCGGTACAACTCCTTCATTTACTCGTGCGATCAATAGACTGCAAGATTCAATAGACGTAGGCGTATTAAGACAAATAATCGATAGGAATATAGTTCTTACTACTACTTTCAGCGCCACAGCTTCATTGTCAGCAGAACAAAATACTAAAAACGTCCAGTTAGCAGTAAATATAGGAGCAGCTACTACTCCTCCAGTGCTTCAAATTCAAGGTTCTGATGATGGAGGTACCACTTGGTACAACGTTGGAGCAACTCTGACAACGGTTGCAAACTCTACTGTCAGTTTGACCGTCAATAACGTGACAGCACAATTATTCCAAGCAATCGTATCGACTGCTGGAACTGGCGTAACCCTAGGTTATGCTCTTTTAAGAGCTTTTTAAAAAGGAGAAAACATGTCAGTTACAAATTACAATTCCACTAATGTTGGTGTGCCGTATGTTCGATGCAATAACGTTACCATTAGTTATCCAGACAACGGCGTACCTTCCGTAACTATACAACAAGCGAGCGCGGTGAAATTAGCAGATGGTTCGGTCACCGAAATAAGCCAAATTCAGTCGATTAGTTTTACTTTGGATATGATTAACAATGGTACTGTTGCTATCCCATTAGTAGACCCTACAAGTGGTGCTAATCTGGGTGCTAATACGAATTTACAGCAAATTATGCTGGGTATATTAGCGGTAATCCGTCAACAACAAATCACACAAAATCCATAAAATGAAACAAATTAGTATTGTTTTTTCTAAGCGGCAACGGTTTAACCTATTCTCATTAGCCATCATGTTTGGGCTTAAAACCCCATTTTCTCATGTAGCAGTAAAGATGGTTGATGGTGACACCAATCAAGTGGTTTATTATCAAGCTTCTGGATTGGAAGTTAATTGCGTAAGTGAAGCAGAATTTCTAAACGCTGAAACCATTGTCTTCCAAAAAGAAGTTCAGGCAAGTGATGCCGTTTTCATATCAGGTAAGACTTTTGCAATTAATCAGCTGGGTAAGCCTTATAGCATTCTGGCCATTTTAGGGTTCGCAATTCAAATAGTGCTGGGGNNGGGCAATTCATATCAAGGTACAAAATCCATTTAGATCAGATGGAAGTCAATACGTATGCAGTCAGTTTGCAGGAGCATATATTGAGGCTTGTAAAAATATTAAGATGGATATTACAGATATGACACCATTAGCATTATATAACGCTATGCCCAATATTTCGACTGATTGGTCTTAAGTTCTAGAGATATTACTTTTGCTAATTTAATCTAATACCACCGGTTACAATTACGAATCCTACAATTCCCTTCTGCATGTTCATATTGAACCACTGGATCGTTCTCACAATATCCTAAAGCTGAATTTACAGCATCTTCCGAACTATAGTAAATTTGATTTCCTTCCCATAATCCATTAACCTGTGGATTATCCGCATAACATAGCAATCCATTAGTCACATAATAATATAATCCGGTATGCCAACCATAGTAATAAGCCCAACCAAAAAACGGGGCTTCTCTATTCCAGCTCCAAACAAAGTAATTATGTCCGCCCCAATAATAGAGATCACCATGCCACCCGCGATCTGGCTTGGGGCCTAACTGGAGGTAAACCGGATGCTCAATGCGTCCTGGTCCATGCCCCCTACCATATCCGTGTGATGGACCGTGCGGTCTTTCTGGACCACGACCACCTCTTCCTCGTTGCCAACCGTTGTAACCGGCATTTACAACCGATGAGAACAATAAAAATACTATTGAAAATAGATTAATAAGTTTGTTCATTTTTATTCCTTATTTGGATAATTGAGAAGCCGCATATCCTGCTAAAAATGTAGTTGCAACACCCAAAGTCNNATTCAAACGATCTACTTCATCGTTAGTGCTTTTTTGCCACATGGCCACCCTAGCATCAGAATTAGTCAAAGCCAAATCTTTTAATTGGATAGCTTTAGTTAGATCTTGGTTCTGTTGATCCTTTATTTTTGAATCCTGAACTAGCTGCCCCACACACAAGTTCAAAGCCGGTGAATACTCATACCCGCCATCAGGCAATTTCTTGATTTGAGTCCAATCACAGATAACGGTATCTGAAAAAGCACTATTGGAAAACATAGACATTAATAGAAAAATAGAAATTAATTTATTCATTTTTTATACCAGTCTTCGGTCACAGTGGTTTCTGTTTTAGGAAGTTCTTCTGCAGCTTTTACTAGAGCGTTTGCTTGGTTGTTTTCTGTAGTCTCTGTATTAGATAAAACCGCATCTTCTTTCTTACCACTAGTTAGTTCTTTATTGGCGAAATAGACCGTCAAAAGAGATTTAATATACTCCCACTTAATAAAAACCACTAGTCCTAGAACAGCTAACAATGGAACTTTTACCTTTTCATAGGTATCTACAATCTCCGCCCAAACGGTTGATAAAAATGTTTTAACTTTTTGTAGCATCTGTATCCTCTTTCTTTCCTTCAACTTTATCTAAAACCTGCTTGGCTGTGCTGGCTAGATGATCCTTTACCATACTCGTAAAGTGTACTACTGTGGTGGTCCCAAAATAGGCTAGCGTAGTCGTTTTGAGCAGGTCTGTTAGGCTTCCCCCATCCACTAGGTTATAAACCCTCAAAATCACCCCTATAGCCATTATAAGAAGCATGACAGCAGTTTTATTGACATCACCGAACACTTCTAGAAAATCTGCAAGTTTATCACTCATTTAACACCTCTTGATTAGTTTATACCCTACTTCTTTATGAGAGTAAAGCTTTTTAAAAGCCAATCTTACAAAAGAGGTATTTATGACATTAGACTGGCCAACAATTGGAAC
>PLEQ01000414.1 GCA_003136475.1 Deltaproteobacteria bacterium | reverse complement strand
ACATAGATAAGACAAGGTGCTCTGCGCCGCCATGGCTCAGTCCATCAATATAGATGTCTAGATTTTTAGAAGTCATTTTTTCCTTAAAAATCTCGAGGGATTTGAGTCTCGAATAAAACATCGAGGGATGACTGTAATGAAATCTTCGGTCGCCATCCAAGGTTTTTGGCAATTTTCTCGTAGGATCCAAAGCTATCAGGGATGTCGTTTGTTCGCTTTATGCTTGCCTCTTCAGAGATTTTTAAGGTTTTTCCAGACTTTTCAATCATGTAGTCGAGAATAAGTTTCATGGATACGGAGGAGCCCTTACAGATATTGTAAATTCCTTTGGTAGGCGCTTTGTTAAGGACAAGCCACAAGGCTTCGATCACATCTTTCAGGTCTAAAAAATCTCTCTTTGAATCTAAGTTTCCTGTCTTGATTGTTGCACCGTTTTGAGACGATGTGATTTGCCGTAAAAAGGAAGCAATAGATAAGTGATTAGGGAGTCGCGGTCCAATAATATTGAAAGGGCGGGCCAAGCATATGTTAAGGTCATATCTGGCTAAATAATATTTGAAATATTCTGTTTGCAAGGATTTAGAGAGTCCATACTCACTGATCGGTTTTAATACGGACTCTTCGTCGAGAGGAAGATCCAAGTTAAGACCATATTCTGCCGCTGAGCCTAAAAATAGAGCGTTCTTTAAGGGAAAGGTCGTAGTTTTTAATAGCTCCATAATATTTTTAGGAATTTCTGCATTTAAAAAAATCAAATTTTCAAGATCATTACCTTTAGTCAAACCACAAAAATTGACTAGGTATTCAGGTTCGGCACTTAGAATCACTTCTTTTAAAACAGAAGGCTGTCGCAGGTCCGCACAATAGTATTTGAATTCACAAGTAGGGTTAGGCGTATGATCCACACCAATTAATTCATAGCTGCGATGATTTCCTTTAACATATTCGGAAAACGCTCTGCCTAGAAAGCCATTTGAGCCTAATATTAAAACTTTATCCATAGGGGTTCCCTCGAATAACAACGCTAAAAATTTTCTCAGATTGCTTTGAGTTATCTCACCACGCTTGGATTTACGAGTCAAAGCAATCCTTGGCGCCGCCATTTGGCGAGAAGAACGTTTCCTCAAAGTCAGAGGTTCTTTAAGGCCGGCCTTTCCAAATAAGCTCCTCTATATTGTAAGCATGATGAATTATGCGGCAGATGACGAAAAACCAATCGCTGAGGCGGTTGAAGAAGACAAGAAGTGTCGGACGCACGGCTTCGATTTCCGATAGTTCCCAGAGCAGACGTTCGCTGCGACGACACACAACGCGACAGATATGAGCCTGTGAGTTGGCTAAGTGTCCGCCCGGCAGTATGAAGTTCCGCAAGGGCGGAACTTGCGCCCAAAACTCGTCAATCTCTTTTTCCAGTTGGGCACTTGTGAGCAGAGGGGTCTCATTTTTTTGCGGGGCCAATGCCAGTTCGGCACCGATTGTGAAGAGTTCCTCTTGCAGACGAAAGAGTCGTGCTGTGATGTCGGAANNAATTTTGAGTGTCACAGAATGGTCCTTTCTAAAATTTCTAAGACTCATGCACGGCATGGCTATCTTGATTGATTTGCATACGCAGTTTTTTAGAGGGTGAAAATAAGACAATGTGTTTGGCCGCGACTTGCATAGTAAGGCCGGTAGCCGGATGCCGAATGAGCCGGGCCTGTTTCTTCATAACCTGCCATTTACCGAAACCTGAAATCTTGACTTCATCGCCTTTTTGAAGACTATTTTCGATCTCCTCAAAAATAAGATCCACTAGGCTCCGACACTTCTTTAGTTGGAACTCTGTGTTATCACGCATATACTTTATTAAGGTTTCTTTGGTTAGAGTCATAAACACTCCGATGTTTTTGAAAATTTATGCAAAAACAACTTAGTTCTAAAGAATCTGATACAAAAAAAAGGGTGCTGAGCCTCAGTTTTTTCTGCCTTTTTTCCGCTAATTTTCTCGGCTGCGGGGACCTTATTCCGGCCTCACAAAAAGAAGATTTTTTTTCGCAACTCGCGCTTGGTCAAGCCTATTTCGACAGTGGCGACTTCAACCAAGCTCTCAAACATGCGAAGTTAGCCTATGAGCTTAACCCAAAATCCGAGGAAGCTGCAAATAGCTTGGGCTATATTTACCTCGGTCTTGCCGGAGCCGATCCCTACTCGATCGTGACGAGACTCCTGTCTACTGGCGATGGCCAGGCGTCAACGCAGCTTAAAGGCGCCAATGTGCTCAGTACTCTCAAAGATGTCTTTGGCGTCACGCAAGCTGAGTATAGATCCTTGGGGATTTTTGATACCACGGTGCCGAGTCTGCCGGTTATTTTACCAAGTTGTGCCAGCACGGCACGTGCTTCTGTAGCGAATTTAATCTATGTGAATCTCGCAATGAAAACAGTTTGCACCTTTGTGAGTCCCCGAATTCTGCAGCAGAGCGACCCCCGCGATCTGTGTCCGTCCAACCCCCTGTCTCAGCACAGTGCAAGTACTCACCTTCTTTGGGCCTTGGCCCACTTGTTTGAAGCTGTTACTTTTTATGCCGTCATAAATTATTCCACGACAACGAGCTCGCAATCGAACNNAGCGATCTCCAAAACCCCGCCAATATTCCGGTGTTTGTTGCCGAGACACGTTCGATCGCTAATCTTATCTCACGCATTATGCCGGTTTCCCAAATTTGTTCCCCTCACGACGTGCAGACTCAAATGACAGCTCTTCTTCTTGATCTAGTCGCCGTCGAGCGCGCCTTTGCCAGTATGTCTGGACTTCCTCCAAGCCTTATAGCACCCATCCAAAAAGCAACGGCTCAGATTACGGAAATAGAGTCCAAGCTTTCAGGTTCGCGAGCTCAGACGGCTCAAGAAGNNGTCCTTGCGAGCAGATTTCACAGCAAATCTCTCAAAGGCGCTAACGGCTCAGATCGCGAGTGCCAAGGCTGGCTCTTTTACAACGGCTGAGCGCAACCAAGTTTGTTCCTCAATGCAAATCATCCAGACGACCAGCGCGAAGCTCCCTACCTTATGTAACTAGACGCAGTCTAACTCGAAAATATTTGTAGCTCCTGAAAGCGTAAAACGACAGGATCGTGCCGGCTAGGAGTAGACTGATACCTTGCGAGGTCGAGATTTTTTCTGCAAGCAACCAACCACGGAAATCGTCGCGATAAAATTCTAAAAAAAATCGTTCAACCGCGTAAGCCAGAACTCCAATGCTTCCCACGAGGCCTAAGTGAAGCTTTTGCAAGTTCTTGAAAAAAAAGCTGAGTAAAACAGCGAGAGTCAAAGACGTGGCAGACTCAATGATTTGTACGGGCATGCGGGGAACTGGTTGTGGGTGATTGGGAAAGCTGGTTGCCCACCATGGAAAATGGTCCTGGAATTCAGCTTCTACAGCTATACCAAAGTCATCCCCATTTAAAAAGCAACCTATGCGGCCAATGGCAAGTCCCAAAAGAAACGGGGGAATCATAAGATCCCAAAAAACTCTAATGGGAAGGCCCTTAATGAAGATATAGACGGATGTAAAGAGAACTGCCCCTAAGAAACCACCATACAGGGTCAGGGAACTAAAGGTCCAAATTTGAGAAAATTCAAAATGATCATTTTCGACGATAACTGAGAGCAGTCTGCCACCTAAGAGAGCTCCCCCATAGGCGCAAATATAGAGATTGCTGATCAGGGGTAAATATTGACTCTGATAAACTTTGCTTAGCCGGCGCAAAAGGAAAAAACTAGCAACACACGCCACTAAAAATAAGACATGCCAAGTTGGCAACACCAGGGTTCCGAACTGCCAAAGAGTCGGATACACCGTCTAGCGCTGCAAGAGTTTATCGGCAACGGGCTTAAGCTCGGTCAGTAACGGCTCCGGAAAGACCGTGCCCAGCAAAAGAATAGCAAGACAAGCTCCCGCAAGGAGGAAAGTTGTCATAAGAGATTTGCGAGGTCTGAGTGGGTTCTTAGCGTTTTCCTCCGGCTTTTGCATGTACATGGTGACAATAACCCGAAGATAATAATACAGAGAAATCACACTGCCGAAAATTCCAGCAAAAACCAAGAAGTAGAGCTTCTCTCTTAAAGCCACATTGAAAATAAAGAATTTAGCAAAAAAACCTACTGTGGGTGGCATGCCTGCAAAGCTAAACATAGCGATGGCAAGGGCGAGGGAAGCCCAAGGGTGGCTCCTCATCAGTCCACGCAGGTCATCAAGTTGCAAATTTTGACGTGACACATCTTCTAGCCACATAAGGGTGCCGAAGGCGAGTAGAGAAGTGAAGATGTAAGCAATGAGGTAAAAAAGAATCGCTTGATAAGGTAAGCCGCCATCGAAATTAAGCAGGCAAAGAACAATAGCCATGTAGCCACTATGGGCGATCGAGGAATACGCCAACATTCTTTTGATGCTAGTTTGAACAAGCGCTAAGAGATTGGCACTGATCATCGACAGGAATGAGGCGATGAAGAGGGTGGGGTACCACTGATCGAAGTAAATATTCAACCCGGAAGTCAAACGTAAAACTACCGTCAACACCATGACTTTGATCGACGTTGCCATCAAAGCCGTTATGCCGGTTGGTGCCGATTCGTACGCATCCGGTGCCCACATATGACAGGGCACTAAGGCTAATTTGAAAGCCAGCCCTACCAAAGTGAAAAGAATCCCAACCTTGATCCAAAAATCATTTTCAAAGGAAACTTTGTGGGTCAGTTCGACAATATTCATCGTCCCGCTGCTAGCATAGAGCAAGC
>PLEQ01000477.1 GCA_003136475.1 Deltaproteobacteria bacterium | reverse complement strand
GTTTCCGTTAGATCGGAACTAAATGAAGAACGTGCCAACCAGTATTTAAAACGTGCTTATAGAATAATTAATACAATAAATGCGCCAGAACGTATTGGGGTTAATCGTGATTTTTTTAAATGTAAGTTTTGTAATTTCTCATCGGAGTGCTGGAAATGAAGAAAGTATATCTAGCATGGCAATTTTTTCAGAACGAAACAAAACACCTTCGACGCTTTTCTTCTGATTGTGGTTTCCTTGGCTATCAAAAACAGGATGAAGCATCAGTTAAATGGATTGATGATGCTTGCAATCCTGTGTGGCCTTGCTCAATTGATCCAAACTGGATTCCTTTCGAGATTGAGCAATGATCCAACTTCGCCCTTACCAGCAAGCNNAATCCATTAATTGTTCTTCCATGTGGGGCTGGGAAAAGTCTTGTTAACGCCAAAATTATTGAAACAGCTCTATCATTTCCAAATCAGCGCGTGATGTGCTTGACTCATGTGCGAGAATTAATTGAGCAAGACGCAAAGGCATTTCATAAATTATGCCCAACAACAGACTATGGCATCTATTGCGCCGGACTTAATAAAAAACAACTTCACCATGCGGTGACATTCGCCAGCATTCAATCTATCCATAAAAAGCATATCGAAAGCGGTTTTATTAATCTTTGTATTATCGATGAAGCTCATCTCTTAAATGACAGCGAAATAGGTTGTTATCGTAAATATTTACGGGGACTTCTTTCGATTAATCCAAAAATGCGAATCATAGGTCTAACCGCAACTCCATATCGCCTTAAATCAGGCCTTCTACATTTTGGTGATGGTCGTCTATTTCACGATATAGCCTATGAATTGCCTTTACAGCAGCTTGTCCACGAAGGGTGGCTATGTCGCATGATCGGCAAGCAGGCGAAAGTCCACGGCTCAACCGATGGCCTTCATACGCAAGCCGGTGAATACATTATAAAAGAATGCGAGTCGGTCTTTGATGAAGAAAGACTTGTCCGAGCAGCCGTCAAGGAAATGATTGAAGTAGGACATGATCGCAAGACATGGCTAATATTTTGTGTGTCAATTAAACATGCAGAACATGTCGCCTCTGTATTAAATGAGAACGATATAGAATGTAAATCAGTTAGCGAAAAAACGCCAAAAGCCGAGCGCGAACAGATTATAAAAGACATGAAAGCCGGAACGCTTCGCGCTGTTACCAATGTCGGAGTTATGACTACAGGCACGGATGTGCCAAACATTGATATGATCGTTATGCTTTGTCCTACTCGCAGTCCAGGGCGTCTGTTGCAAATGGCCGGTCGTGGTTTTCGTTTGTCGCCGGAAACAGGAAAAGAGAATTGTTTGTTTCTCGACATGGGCGAGACTCTTATTGAACATGGGCCGCTGACTCATATAACCCCACCGCCACAAGGCTCACGCAAAGAGAAAGAGAAAAAAGGTAAGGTATGCCCTAAGTGCGAATCAGTATGTGCCAGCCATGCAACCGAATGCGCTGATTGCGGTCATATATTCGAAGGCGTACCGCGCAAGATCAAACATGCAGAAAAAGGCAATCTTGCGGATGTTATGTCTGATGCACCTATTCTGAAAAATGATATTTACCAATGGTACAATGTATTGAATGTTGCGTATAACAAGCATGAAAAAATAGGCTCTAAACCAAGCCTTAAGGTAACTTACAAATGTGGAAAAAAGAATTTTTCAGAATGGATTTCTTTTGAATCAGAAAAAGATTTCGCTAAAAATAAAGCAAAACAATGGTGGTCGGACAGGGGGATGGGCAGTGATTTTCCAGAAACAACTGATATTGCGATTAGTTTAATTGGATTCAGACATCCGAAGAAAGTTGCGAAGATCAAAGTTAAAATGGACGGCGATTGGCCGGAAATAAAGGGGTACAAATTCGATGAATCCGCACAACAAAAGCAGTCTACTTACAGCACTGGAAACCTTGCAGACTTACATCAAAGAACTTCCGAACGATAGGGAATGTGCAACTTGCATACACATGAAGAACTTTATTTGCGGTATATGCGAAGAAATACCTCCTATCGAAGTACGTCAAAAAGGTTGTTCACAATGGCAGTTTGATAAACATTCTGCACCANNATTCTAAGGAGTAAATCATGAAATATACGGTAGGAATTGATCCAGGCTTGCATGGCGCAATTTGCTTTTACGCAACGACACCCATCGAAATAGAAATACATGATATGCCAACTCACACAATAACAATAAACAACAAGAAAAAAAAACGATTGGATATTGTGGAAATTGCACGATTAATTGATGTAAAATCAGGACAGATTAAGGAATGTTATATTGAATCAGTTACGGCATCACCACAAATGGGGACGGTTTCTGCTTTTACATTCGGAGAAACATTCGGGATTGTTCAAGGAATAATGGCAGCAAATTTCATACCAGTTAAATTAATCAGACCGCAATTATGGAAAAAACATTTTGGTTTGACTTCAGATAAAGATGCGTCCAGACGGAAAGCATCCAGTTTGTTCCCAAGTTTTGCTGGACAATGGCAAAAAGTAAAGGACGACGGACGAGCAGAGGCTTTGCTAATAGCTGTACACGGAACGGACGTAATCTAAGAATACTGGACGCAGTATCGTCGGGAAGACTGTAAATTTATTCGACGTAAAAGGAAACGCAGTCAGAAGGGGCGGTTGATGATNNTAAACACCGACCTGTTTATACGATCTTCCGCGAGGTGAAGCTGGAGACAGCACAGCGAAGCGTTCGGATACCTTTGGTGGTTTACACGAACAAAGGTATGGCGAACCGAGGGATGGAGCGGCTGGCACGGTTGGAGGGGTAGGCCAGTTATGGGGCCCCTGGCAGCCTCATCCAGTGGGTTGGTTTCATGTCAAACCCCCAACCTTTGAAACCACCGCGTTCTGGAATGTGTTTC
>PLEQ01000336.1 GCA_003136475.1 Deltaproteobacteria bacterium | reverse complement strand
CAACCCCGCCCAATTGCACGATTCGTTCAGCTATCAAGTCAACGTAAGACTCCACTGCCTCGTCAATTTTGTCGAAGAGCTCATGTAAACCGATGAAATGTGGCCCCTTAACATTCCAGTGCGCTTGCTTCAACTGCATATTCATGTGGATAGCATCGACGAGATTTTCATTGAGAAGCTTAATGATTTTTTTGCGAATAGAGTCTGCTAGGTCAATGCGAGTTGTTCGGTTGCGTGTCATGTTACCCTCCCTTAAGGCTCAGTACATTCATCCTGCTCTTTTTTAGTCGATCAGTAAAGGGTTCGTCTGACGAGGGCCTAGTCCATCCATAGGGTCCTGTGTTTGCAGAGTTTGCTGGATTCCCAAGACGCTTTCTAAATAGTCGAGAATTTTTTCTCGAACATCTTTGGCTAGCGGCCACATTTTTTGTGTCTCTTGCATCCAGGAAATTTTTTCGTCCCATGCTTTACGTGTCAGATGGGTTTGTGTGATCAGGCGATCGGAGTGACATGCGATACAGTTTTGGATGAGCAAATCTCGATGCATCCCAGGCGGTAAGCTAAAAGCATCGCTTTGGGCAGACGCGTAAGGGGTGCCACCGACCACCACTGCTAAAATCATGTATGGGCTAGGCAAGCGCATGAATTGCAATCCTCGGCATAGCATTATTAAGATAGCCTTCGGGATTCCATCCCGGCACAAGCATCGGTTGCATTTTGCCGGTCACATCGGTCGCACGTGCCCATATCTCGTGATAGCCTTGCCCTGCTAAGGGAAACGAAGCCTCCCAGCGTTGCCAGGCAAAACGATTGCGAGGCGCCTTCACCACGGCTGTGTGCCAGGTCTGACCAAAATCAGAACTTACGGAGACATCGCTGATGGCTCCGTGTCCACTCCAGGCAAAACCTCGACACGAGAAATTCTGCTTTGGCTGCCATTGGAATTGCAAGCCCGAACGCGGATGCGTAATCAAAGACTTGACGGGCATAAGCTCGATGATTTGCATGTCCTTGTCTGCAAGTTCAGTCCCGGGTGCGACCTGGAAACGTGGAACTTTATAGGCCTTGCCGGTCATCTTGGGACCATCATGTACGCGATCACGGATCCAAATGCGCTTCAACCACTTGCCGCTGACGGAGGCTGGGTAGCCAGGGCAGACCAAACGGGCAGGAAAACCGTGGATGCCGGGCAAATTTTGCCCGTTCATCCCCCATGCGACTAAGTTCATCTCATCCAGGCCTTTCGCAATCGGAACCCCTCGTGAAATGACAACCTTGTCAGGATCGCCACTGGGGTGGATGTCGTAGCCATAATAAGCGACATAGACTGCAGATTTTTTCACTCCGACCGCGGTCAGTAAATCTTTGAGCCGCACACCTTCCCACAGTGGGCAAGCAACTCCGCCGTAGGTCCATTGAATACCGGCAGCTGGTGGGTAGAAACCCGCGCGTCCATTACCGGCACACTCGAGAACTAGCGCATAGGTGTAGCTTTTGAATTGTGTCTTTAATTCCTGCATGGAGAAACTGGTAGCTTTCTCAACTTCACCATCGATCAAAAGACGCCAGTCCCGGATATCCGTTGAGCTAGCGATCGGCGGAACGATCCCGTTGTTGCGAACAAAGACCCGCTCGGTCGGTGTGATTTCGTCATCCAAAAGACTTGGGCTGGCTTCTGCAACGAGCGGGCGGTCGTTGAGAACACGGAGATCTTTTTTAGCATCCCCAGTTTGCCCTTGCGGCGCTTTGTTGTCTGATGCGAACGCTGAGCTAGCCATTTTCAAAGCCACGGGCACAGCAAGTGATGAATAAGCAAGCCCCTTGATGAATCTGCGGCGATCGGAATCCATTGCACTCCCTCTGCTCTCTGTTCTCACGTTTTAGAATAAAACGACTTTCCTATTCACCTAACAAAAATTTTCGAAGTCTTTCCAATGGGTCTGCTCCTCACGACAACTCCTGATCAGGGTATGGCATTCTTACGGTTTTATTGCCGGACACTTCGTTTTTTTTCTTAATATATCAGCCTCTTAGGCAGGAGCCCTAATCTCCTAGCTTTTTTTCTCGCCATGAGGTAAATCTTAGATATGAATGAAAGTAATCTGCCTGATGGCAATGTTTTGATGTTCACTCCTCCCTGGTTTACTTCAAAAACCCCTCTTAGCCCTCAGCTCTGACCTTTCCAGTTTTAGAATACAATTCAGGAGCTATAACAAATGAAGATTTTTACCAAGACCTTAAGCCGCTTTGGCTTAACTGCCGACAATGGCACCAAAGTTGATGAGACAGCGGATCAAACCAGTTCCGATATCAGCTTCAACGATTTCCCCTTCGATCAAAAATTGCAGCAGATCATCGCTGATGAAAAATACCTTATTCCCACACCTATTCAGGCCCGTGCGATTCCAATCGTATTGGAAGGCAGAGATATTATTGCCTGCGCACAAACGGGAACAGGAAAAACAGCAGCCTTCGCATTGCCTGCAATCCATCGCATTCTCACCGATATGAAAAATGAGAAACAACGTTCTTATCATCCGAAAGTTCTTGTCCTGGTACCCACTCGCGAACTCGCTTTGCAGGTGCAAGAAACTTTTGCAATTTTCGGCCATGCACTGGGGATCAATTCCGTAGCCATCATCGGTGGCGTCAGTATCGGAACGCAGTTTCAAGCTATACGGCGTCGCAGTCCCCAAATCATCGTCGCAACCCCCGGACGACTTTTAGACATCCTCAATCAGGGTGGTATCAACCTAACATCGGTGACTACGCTCATTTTGGATGAAGCGGATCGTATGTTGGATATGGGCTTTATTCCTGACACCAAACGCATCGTGAAGACACTGCCAGTTGAACGCCAAACGATGTTGTTCTCAGCCACGATCTCGGATGAAGTGCGCTCGCTCTCTAAGCAGCTGATGACCAATCCTGCTTTTGTCAGTGTCGCCCCGACCCGTGCCTCTGCTGAAGGCATTGAGCAAATGGTCTACCCGGTTTCGCAAGAGAATAAACGACTGCTGCTGTCGCATCTCTTGCTCAATGAAGAAATGAATCGCGTCATCATTTTTACCCGAACGAAGTTCTCGGCTAGCAAGCTTTCTGACTACCTCACCCGTGAAGGTACCCGTGCGAAAGTGATCCACTCTGGAAAATCACAAGCTGCGCGCCAGGTCGTTTGGGAACATTTCCGTTCTGGACGCCTGCGCGTCCTCGTCGCTACCGATCTCGCTTCACGCGGTATCGATGTCGAAGGAATTTCGCATGTCATTAACTACGATATGCCCGACTGTGCTGAAACCTACATCCACCGCATCGGTCGAACCGGTCGCGCCAATCGCACAGGGATCGCGTTATCGTTCTGCTCGCCAGATCAACGCCGCCTTTTGATTGCAGTGGAACGCCACCTTGGTAAAAATTTGCCAGTTTGCAAGGATCAGGCCTACCTCTCTTACAAACCTCAACCGGTTTCGCAAGACAGAGGAGGTTTTATTAAAACCAGAGATGAAGGTTCGGAAGAAGGCAGCGGTTTCTCTTCGCGGCGATCAGATGATCAACGCGGTGAGCGTCGCTCTTTCAGAGATGCTGGACCCGAACGACGTTACTCCTCCAGACCCAGCGAAGGTACAGAAAATCGAACTCCCTTCGCCAGCGATGAGGACAGTCGTACGCCTTTTCAAATCGGTCGTCGCAAAAGCCGAGGTTCCTCCAATACCAAGCGTAATGAGTCACCCCAAGGACGCCGACAACCGCAGTGGCACTAAAATTGGATTAGCCCCCCGGATGCAGTAAAATTGCATCCAGTATAGATTTCAAAAAGTGAGATCAGGGGGGGCCTATGAAATTGAACCGTTCTTCCGTTCTGTTGGCAACAGCGTTCTCTCTAGTCCTGTTCTGGCAGATCCCTTTCGGAATTTTCAATAGCAACTCTAGTTCCCTACCCTCAGCCCTCGCTGTCTTGAATCTCAATCTCGTGCTCTTTGCCTGCTCGTTCATGACACTGCTGGCTCTTTTCTGGGTGACGCACCGGTTCCCGCGCGTAAAACAGGCTTTGGAATTTCTATTTTGCTTCCTCACCCTGTATTTTTGGTCGAAGGCGAATCTCCTGCAGTGGCATGTCGTGCCCTCCGACGGCTCACTTATTGACTGGACCGAAGAAAGCGCTATTGCTGTCTACGACTTGACTCTGACTTTCGCTATCGTCTTGGTCGTGCGATGGCTCGCCAAACAGCCCAAATGGTTCCTGCCCGTCATGACGGTTTTTTCATTGGCGATCTTTAGTGATGGCCTCGTCAATTTCTNNCCATAGAGGCGCCGTCGATCGCATGCACGAGTTTTCAGTCGATCACCGGCAGGATTTTAGGTTTTCCAAAACTAAAAATATCTTCCTCGTTGTCTGGGATGAATTCCAATCTGATATTTTTGAAAAAGTCTTAAAAAAAAGGCCAGATCTGAAACTCGCTCTCAAAGACTTCACCTTCTACCCTGATACGAGTGCCGGCTTTAAATTTACGAGTCCCTCTATTCCCCTCATACTCAGTGGCGAAGTCTATCAAAACGATAAACCGTTTTCTGATTACCTTATTTCCTCATTTTCCAAACCCTCGTCCTTTGTTCAAAAATTAAAGCAAGCTGGCTTCGTCCGCCACCTCTGGCCGACACTGCGGAATACTTACTACCTCCATCCTCAAACTTTTGAGAATGCTGCACCAACGACCGAGTCTTTTGCGGAAAATCTGAGCTCTTATGTAAAAATCTATGAATTGTCCATGTTTCTGATTCTACCCGGACTCCTCGATAGATGGATCTACAGTAATGGGGATTGGGCACTGGCTAAGAAAAAGGCTCTCCTCAATTTCGTTGACAACACACGATACCAGAAGCTCTTGAAGAAAGTGCCAGCTAGCGAAACTGCCAAGCTTCAAATTCTGAGCTCTCCTAAAGATCCCGACTATCGAGCCCTTGATGCCATGACTCGCTACGAAAGCGCGAGTACGGATTTACCTATTTTCAAATTCTACCACTTCGATGGCGCCCATATTCCCTTCAATATAGATGAGGAAGGCAAAGAACAGATCCGTAGAAATTGGGCTGAAACCGAAACCTTGTACAATTACGAAAAAAAAGTTGAATATAAAATCTATCTCATGTCCGTCTTTCTGGACATTCTTAAAAATAAAAAAATCTACGCTAACTCGCTCATTATCTTCCTAGGCGATCATGGTATGGGGCGTCATGAAGATTCGCAAGATCTAGCCGATCCCGATACCGGGCAAAAGCAAGTCAACACGATCAGCGTTAAAGCGCGTGCCAACCCGTTTCTTATCGTCAAACCCTTCCAGGTTGAGAACCCCGAAATGCTTGTTTCTAAAAAAAGCATCTCTTTGCATGATATCCAGCGTATTGCTTTGTCTGATAAGCCGCTCGAGCGGGAGCTTGATTTTTCCACAAACGTTCGGAGATACGTCAGCAGCCAATGGATGACCAACCCCAATTTGTATTTGAAAAATTACAACGAGTGGATCATCAGTGGCCACGTGCGCAAAGACGCCAGCTGGACCCCTTACCACGTCCACGAAGGTGGCAAACACACCGCATGCATTTTCGAGAACTATGATCTTTTAAATGAGCTAGATAACGTAAAATACAGTCTTTCCCAAAAAGATAATAAAAGTTCGGTTTTGTCGGTAGAAAAAAAAGCAGCCGGCTCGCAAAAATTCCTTGGCGTTCTCTTGGAATTCTACAAGGAAGCTAAATTGNNGGGTGAAAAAGTCGAATTCGCCGAAAATATTGTCCACCCAGGCGAAGAGCTTTTCATAAGCTCACCATTTCTTGTCGTTAATTGGCAAAAAGAATTGGCTTCCACTCTTAAATTTACCATCGAAGTCTCAGAATCCATTAGTGACTTAAAGAGAATTCGCTTCTTCAATCTCAGTCCCAAAAATCAAGAGGCACCTAATATCGCCAAAAATCCCAGCCTAGACNNGTTTCAATGCGCAAATTTATTTTTTTGGTATTTTGCCTTTTAGTCCTGACCTCAAACGCCCATGCCTACCTTGACGCCAATACCGGCAGCATTCTCATTCAAGTTATTGCCGCTAGCTTCTTCAGCTCTCTTATCTTTTTTCGAAGCTGGTTTAGAGCCCTTAAAAAGGTGGTTGGGCAATTCTTGAAACGGAATTCGAACAGGTTTTAGATACGAACAAGGATAGGCTTTAGTTACGGAGACGCTAAGTCTGCAGTTA
>PLEQ01000197.1 GCA_003136475.1 Deltaproteobacteria bacterium | reverse complement strand
TTGGTCAATTCGGCATCCACAATGCTTGAAAGAGGATTTCCTATATAGTCGGATGAGACCAGCGGTTCGGTAGTGTAACCGAGAATGCCTTTAAGTGCACCATTTGCTGCTTCTTCTAGGGCTGCGTTAACTTCCGCCACCGTCGTGCGTTTCGCGACGCGGAAGGTGACATCGACTATAGATACGTTAGGCGTCGGGACACGGATCGATAAGCCGTCAATCTTTCCGGCAAGTTCCGGAATCACAAGCCCAATCGCCTTGGCTGCGCCCGTCGAAGTCGGGATCATATTCACGGCTGCCGCGCGCGCCCGTCGCAAGTCTTTATGGGGAAGATCGAGGACACGTTGGTCGTTGGTGTAGGAATGAACGGTATTCATCAAGCCGGATTCAACGCCAAAACGCTCATGAATCACCTTGGTGACTGGGGCCAGACAATTCGTCGTACAGCTACCGTTGGAAACAATCCGATGTTCGGCTTTTAAAAGCCGCGAATTCACTCCCAAAACTACCGTGAGGTCTTCACCCTTAGTCGGTGCGGACACCAAGACCTTCGGAGCACCCGCTTGAATATGGGGNNCGCCGGTGCACTCCATGACGAGATCGACACCTTTTTCACGCCAGGGAATTTCGGCTGGTGACCGAATCGCAGAAATGGAAATAGCCTGGTCCCTAATATAGAGACTGTCATTCTTTATGGAGACATCAGGAAAAAAACCGTGGACGCTATCATGCTTCAAAAGATGCGCGAGCGTCGTGGTGTCCGTGATGTCATTGATGTGCACAAACTTGATATCGCGATATTCGGGCTTGAGTGCCGCACGCAAAATTGTCCGACCGATCCGGCCAAAACCATTAATACCAATCTTTATCGTCATCTAAGGCCCCTCCATCCCAGGAAANNGCTAGAATGCAAGCTCAGCGCAAGCTCTGGTTGATCTGGGTCAAAAGATCGGCGCCAGGACAGAGTTCGGACCAGGGGATTTCCCGTAAGGGCCGTTCATCCGTATGTTCCATCTCATGCCAGCTTGTGGGATCTCTATCGCAATAGATGCAGCCGGTCACAATTTTTCCGTTCTCCCGCGCTTCTTGCAAAAATTGCAGCGCCTCCCATTTGTCCGTGAAGGGCTTATCTAGGGGCTGCTCGTGATCGCGTACAAAGGCATAACTTTTAGTCGTGCCCTCATGGTTGTTAAAACTGACACAGGGGGACAAGACATCAAAAAATGCAAAGCCCTTATGTTTGAGTCCGTCCTTGAGCAGAGGCACCAACTGTGGCTTGTTGGCTGAAAACCCACGCGCGACATAAGAAGCTCCAGACTGAATGGCCAAGGCAACGATATCCATCGCCTCCACCGCATAGCTACGGCCTCGCTTGTCGCGTGTACCCTTGTCAGAAGTTGTAGAAAATTGCCCTTTCGTAAGCCCAAAAACACCGTTGTTTTCGACGAGGTAGCACACCCGAATTTGCCGCTTCATCGCATGGATAAAAGCCCCCAGGCCAATATTCGCAGTGTCGCCATCCCCGGACACCGCAAAATAATACAGGCCCGGATGCGCCGCATACGCTCCGGTCGCAATCGCTGGCATGCGACCATGGACGGCATTGAAGGCGTGCGCTCCGCTGACAAAATAGGCAGGGGTTTTCGAGGAACAGCCGATGCCACTCAACTTCACCAATTCGTGCGGAGGAATCGCTAGCTCAAAGCACGCCTGCATAATCGCAGTGCTGATCGCATCATGTCCGCAGCCTCCACACAGTGTCGATGGCACTCCTCGATAACTGTCGAAGCTCAGGCCCAGAGCGTTACGCTCCTGAACCGTTTTTTTTATTTTAGGAATCTTAATCGAGTAAACCATTGCGCTCTTCGTCCCCCATGATCGTGTCGCATCTCTGCTGCACCCGTAACCCTGAGCTTAGTTCTTATCACCAAACGGAGGCAAAAGCCAAAATCCGAGTTCCGAATGCGTCTGCAAAGGCGCTAAAGGCCTGCGCAAAAACTGGACAAGCGTATCCGCCATGCCCCGCACCCCACGTTTGAAATGAATATCAATATGAGCATAACCTTGAGCAACTAAAATCTGAATGTGAGCTTCTTTGGGATACAATAAAGCCTTTTCAAGTATACGCGTTGCAGGCGCTAGCGAATCCTCTGTTGCGGCTACCAGCAGGGTCGGTACATAAACTTTTTTATTGCGTGCATAACTGACGTGCCCATCTTTGGAAGCATAGTCCTGATAAAACCACTTCATAAATTCTTTAATGGNNAATGGTGTCGGTATGGGGGGCTGAGAGACCCGAAAGCACCAAGCTTTTAAAATCTTCGGAGGGGTTTTCTAATTTTTTGGATTCCACAATACCATGAGGGAGCTTGTCATAAACGCGCTTAGCCAAAAAACCCAGAAGTCTATCTCGAAGCAATTTCTTAAAGCCCGACAGCAAGGTCGGCGCCAGGGAGGTCGACGTCAGCGGGACAAAATACGGCGTCTCAAACACAGTTTGGAACGGCTGAAGCAAGAACTTCACTTCATCGCTAACCTGTTCTAAGTCGGGTGGCACGACAAGTCCGATAAAGACTTTGATATCTTGCGCACGCTGCCGCGCCAGGCGATCGCTCTGATAGATGCCTCCCCGTTCTTCATAAACGCCACTGAGATATTGCTCCCAAGTCATGCCGCCCATCGAATAGCCTAGAATGCTCACTTTCTGGTGCGTCGATTCGCAAACATAATGCAGGACGAGGGGCCAGTCCTCAGTCACAATCTTATCGAAGCCATAGTCGCCTTCGAAATAAGGCTCCACTCGCGACAGTTCGTCAGCACTGCCATGGCCACGCATATTGGGCAGCCAGACATCAAAGCCTTTTTCCCAAAGGCTATGCCCTAGCTCACGCATCGCCTTATTATTCAACACGACAGCATGGGAAAGAATAATCGGCTGCCCGCCATCCCGGCGGATGCGACGCATTTGAATGGTCACGGTACGTTGCCGAGCGGTCCCAGCTTCCAGGATTTGCGACACAGCTATACGCTCTTCCCGTCGCTCCCATTCCCGTCGATTGATCTCGGCAAAGAGAGTCTCGGATGCGACGCTCCCACACAAAAACATAAAAATAAGACGACGTGCCATGGTCCTGTTCCACATTCCCTACCCCCAATTCCAAAACCGCACTCAGCTCCGAAAGCCTCAGTGCATCTTTACCTTTATTGCATGAGATGCGTTTAATTTTGGCACGCCTCACCATCCGTCATTTCTTCCAGGTTCGCTAAGCCTGAACTCATCTGTTGGCACCCATAATCGCTATAGTGAACAGTACATACTTGATAAAAAGACAGACCTCATCCCAACGGAGTGTGAGGGATTTCAGACTCAGCTCCTCAAGAAACTCTGGAATCCTTCACGCAAGATCTTTTAAAAATAAGGAGCCCCTATGCTGGAATGCTTTTCACGCCTTGCCTGCGTCTTTGGCCTGCCTCTCTTCTTCGTAGCAAGCTTAAATTCCACCAGCAAGGCCCAAGTCAAGCCAAGCCAGACTCAAAACCGCCCAACCGAGCTCCCCACTTACCTTGGCAGCAAGACGCCCTACGCAGCGCCTATATCTCCGCGTTATGAAGAAGCTCCCGCCGGTTGCCGACCCATTCATATTGCTGGCGTCCATAGACATGGCTCACGCTACCTAAATGCGGATGATGGCATTCGATACCTCCTAGGGCATTTCGAAACCGCCGAGCAAAAAAACGAACTGACCGCTAAAGGACGCATGGCCCTCCAATGGCTCCGGGCTGCAGCTGAAGAATTCAACAGTGGCAACTTGACCATGCAAGGCGAACGAGAACTCTATGCACTGGGTAAACGTACCTACGAGAAATTTCCCGAAGTTTTTGCTAGGAATGATCGCAAGATCGTCCTCTCGGCTACCTTCTAAGAACGCACCCGGACCAGCCGAAACCGCTTTCAAGACGGCTTGCTCGACGCGGGCGAGCTCTCTGCGACGCGTGTCGAAACCCATAACCACGAGAAATGCGCTGATCTCTCTTTACGCTATTTTGAGCGCTGCCAAAAATTTGCAGATTACAAAACGGATAAGGTTCGAGCGATTAAACGCGAACACCGGGCGCGCCTGCAGAACGACACCCAAAACATTCAAAATCGTGACCGCAGTCTCCGGGAGATCTTTACGGACCTAACGAGGCGGTTCACCGAAGGCAAAGCATGGAATATCACTANNCAAGACTTCGACATTAACGCGCAAGGCGCTCACGCAAAATTTTGCTCCTTGCTCAATCCTGAAACTAAAGCGGTCCAATTTCAAAAAGACAACATCACAGCTTATTATAAACTTGGCCCCATTGCCGACATCCTCGAGCCCGCCTACGCCAAGGCAACATATGGTATGGCGTGTATGGCGCTTGAGCCCTTGTTTGCAGAAATTGAAAGGCACGTGCGCGGAAACAACGATGCTTCAGCCGCATACTTGGGTTTTGCCCATGCGGAAACGGTCGTACCCCTCACCGACTATTTTCAACTCTTTGACGCGGAACTCGCGAAATGGTCCGCTTCGGAAGCCGGACCTATGGCCTCAAATTTGCAAATCGTCACCTACCAATGCGTAGAAGATGAGCAAACATCCTACAAATTGAAATTGCTCTACAACGAGAAGGAATTTCATTTCCCCATCGCCAGCTGCCGCAATTCCTACTACTGCGACTGGCCGCTTGTACAAGATTTCTACCGTGAGCAAAAACTAGCCCACGGCACCGGATCGTGCTCCATTCCCGATTGGAACGCCTACTGCGGGAATCCTCCGCAAGACCAGCCACCCTGCACCAAAAAAAGTCCAGCAGATACTGAGGACGACACTTAAAAACGCGCCGTTGAATTTTCAAGTGTGCTCTTTAGAAATGATTCAAAACCCATTCTCTTTGCGCTAAACTCTGCCTAATTTTTAGAAGTGCTCTTGGATCGACTCACTATAAGGAAATTTTATGTTGCTAAGAAGTATTTTGAGTGTTGCAATTTTAAGCACAGGTTTACTGCAGTACGGTTGTGGAAACAAAGACAAAGCTGAAGACGTGAACGTCACGAAGCTGGCATGGGAAGATGACAATGCCATCCTCCGCAAGGAATCTTCTCTAAAAGTCAAAGGCTCCGTTGACGGCAACAAGCCCTTCACCGTTACGTTCTCCATCACCGATGAGGACAGCAAGACCGAAGTGCCCCAAAGCCCCCAAACCCTCAGCGTCACCCATCAAAGTCCCCCGTCCGGCAAAACCTCTCTATCTTTAGCAGGCGACATGAACACCCGCGTCAATGCTGGCTCTGAAGTCTGTAACGGCAACTACACCCTCAACGTCATCGCGAATGCCGGCGGCGCCAACGTCAGCAAACCGCTGCACTTTAAAGTAGAAGGTGGACGCGACTGCACTAAGACTAAGGCTCAGAACCCGAACTCAAAGCCTGCCCAAGGGATACGGCATGGTGTTGTGTATAACACTCAAGCTAGTAGCGAATATAAAGGCGCTTTTGACTTGGTCAATGGCGTAAATATCGCAAATGATAGCAGCAATAGGGATGAAGATAAAAAGGACCTTAAAGATCATTCGACGATTATGGCCTTTAATACGAAGCTCGGAACTGGCAATGGCGCTAAGTTTGCTCATACTCAAAATCTCTATTTTGATTCCGCTACCCTCGAAGAAGCACAAAGATCCTTCAATAACAATGCTCAACGCCCAGAGACAGAAGCTCTTTCGTCCGGTGATATCTACGTAGTCCAGCTCAACGACCAACGTTCGAACGCATTCTACATCTTGAATATCGCAGAAGTACGCCGCAATACTCCCGGCAAAAACGATGGGCGTATAGTATTTAACTACCGTAAACTCTAATCCTTCAACTAGCATGAGGCGGGCTCTTCTTCATCCCGAACGGATGTGAGAGA
>PLEQ01000251.1 GCA_003136475.1 Deltaproteobacteria bacterium | reverse complement strand
GACTACTTGGATAAAGTCCTAAAAGCGGGGGGGTTTTAAATGAGACAACCCTGGGGATCAGTAGCTGCTGTTAGAACTTGATCTTGGGCTGTGATGAGCTGCACCGCAGCATCACCTGGCACAATTTTAATAACTTTTATTTTTTGTAGATGGGTGAATTGGTCAATATCCGAAAGGTAGCTGGGACTCTGTTGTCGTGGTTTGAAAACTAACGGCCGTGTTTGAACTATATAGATAGTCTTGCTACTAGGGAGATAGACAAGTTCGATATCCATAGGTTTTTTATAATAAGAAGCAATGAGAGTTGACACTTTTGAGACGGCCAGAACAGCTTCTTTATTGAGCGAAGGCAACTTTTGAAGTCCCAAAGGATTTTTGGCGTCGGTGAGTCCATATTTGTTATCAATTTTTTTGGGAATAATTCGCTTAAATTTCTCCTTAATAACTGCCTTAATCTTTTCATTGTGTTCAACGTAAAACGTATCCAATGGCACGAGGCGACCATTCTTTGGACCAGAACGGGAGTTAAAGGAAGATCAAAGATCGTTTGATCACCAGCAATAATTCTTTGCGTTAGAGATTTTGTTTCAAAGTAGGAAGAAATGACTGAGCCTATATTATTGAGAACGCTTGCGACATCCGGAGGTATATTTAATTCGCTTCTATTGCCACCGGCGTTAGCAAGCTTGTCGGTGTCTTCCTTGCCTGTACTTCGAATGACTAGTCGCCAGTTGGCTTGCGATGCGTGACTTAAAAACCTTTCTAATAATTCATTTTTAAAATTGGCGTCTAAAGCCATCTTCTTAAAGGCGTCTTGAATTTTTTCTGCAAGTGTATTGCTAGCTTCTAAGAACTCTGAAGGCAGGGTTTTTTCTTGCAGAGAAGTTGCAAGACGCGAAATATCATGAGCAAATCCAATGCGATGGCCATCAACTGGCGTCAAATTTTTAACACACCGCTTCTGGATTGCAAGGTTTTTAAAAGTCGCAGAGCCTAATTTTGAAAGTAGCGCGTCTTTCGATCACCGAATACTCCCTCAGCTTTACTTTAATTTCAGACGATCAGAAATCTTCAGCAAAATCTCCAGGCTGACGCGATTTATCGTTGGTCTCTGAACTTACGGAATGTTGAATAACAGAGGGGGAACTTGCAAAGATCGGGAAGTGATTTTGCTGAAAATCACGCACGAGATCCTCATCCCAGCTCTGACTATGATCTTTCAAAATTTTCTCTAAAAGATCGTGGACATGGGTCTTGTAGAACTTCGATGAAAATAGCAAATTGACTCCTCCGACATCTTTTTTCTCACAGAAAAATCGTCCAGCTCTGATTAAAGAACAACATTTCACTTGAATTTCCTTGTAGTCGTGCAGGTCTTCATAGCCAATGGTTGCGTGTGATTGAATATTAAAGCCAGTGAGTAAGAAATTCTCAGAATTGATTTTTCTATCGATATGGATAAAGGTATCTATCAGTTCGTCTAGCCAATGCTCTTTGACATACATATCTGAATCTAAGTTCATAATGTAGTCAACCTTGCCGTTCATGAGGTTCATTCCCGTCAGCATCGCCTTTAAAAGGCCCTGATTTTTCAGGAGTCTAACCTTCACAAGAGTCGCTTTCGATAAGGTGAAGGCTTTTACAATATTGATCGTTTCTTGTGATTCACTATGATCGTCGACGACAATCACCAAGGTATCTTCATTTAAATGCGAATGCGCCAAAGACTCCACCGCTTTTTTTAAAAGGTCCGGTCGGTCCAGGTATNNGACTTTGAAGTGTTTATTGGGAATATGAATTTCACCATAGCCTTCTTGGAGAATGGGTTTTTCAACAACCGGACTCGGGGGCATCGGCGCAAATAAATCTTTCAAATTTTTTTCGAATGCTTCCGTATCGAGTTGATATTTCAACATGGATTGCTCAGACATGAATTGCTTCATGTTGCCGTCTGTATCTAAAGCTTTATTTACCTGAGCCAACAGGTCCGCAGGGTTAAACGAAAAGAGAGGAGCATTCGCTAGCCCGATTTTTTTCGATTTTTCGATAGCTTGTACTAGAAAGCCACTATTTCTATCGACCATTTCATTCATTGGCGGAGCATCGACAGTGATAACTATTGCCCCAGCGGCCCTGCCTTGATTGAGATAGTGACCATAGCCTTCAACTTCACTAGGGGCCACAAAAAAGCCGGCTGAGTCTGCCGCTTGCGCTAATTCAGCTTCAGGAAGATAGCTCGTGTGTAAAGTGATATTTTTGTAGTTCTTTATTTTATCTGGGCTGTTTTCTCCCACCAAATGAACATGATAGCAATCACCTTGCCAATCCGTTTTAACGCAAGTAACAACAATATGAGGTAGCTGCGGATGCTTTCGCCAAGTGTCGAGCACAAGGCCCGTATTCTTAAATGGCGACTTGCCAGCGAGATGAACAAAAGAATTATAATTTTTTTTGATTTGAGAGCTCAAAGGAAAATCCGAAGTAAAACCCAAAAAATAAAGGTCAAATGCCAACCCATGAGCCTTTTTAAAGGCTTCCATGATCTTCATACAATGTTGCGTCTTACATAGAACCCTATCTAGTTTACTATACGAATTTACGGACCAGACTTGCTCTTGGTTGGTCAAAATAAAATTGTGATTTGCTCTTGGAAAAAACTCACGATGCACCTGTTCCACAAAAATATTTAAATCAACTGGGCCTGAAAATTCCTCTTGGGAGACGACATGAAAACGCGGAGCCAGGCGGGCTTTTAAAATCTTGAAGTCCTGAATAAGACCCCCCGATGGCTCGATAAAAATCCTAATAGTAGTGAGTTCCGATAGTTTCTGTTCAGATTTTGGCGCTCTGGCAATTACTTTTTTTCGGTCTTTATTGCATGAAAATAATAAAATAATAGCAACTAAGAATGTAAAAACACTTTCCTGCCACATGTATTCCTCGAATTGAGTGAAGTCGTTTTAATTTTAGCATAGAAAGGCATTTTTAAGAAATGCCGATGAAATCATAGAGGGTGTAGCAAGAATCCATTGTCTGGATCAAAATTGCATTTTTCAGCTTCGCTTTGCTGACGATGAAGGCGCGTGACGGATCGCTTTTTTCACAACTTTCAAAGAGTCTCTAAGCTGCGAGCCGTCTAGCTGTTCCGTACCATAACGGAGACTAAGATAGCTATCGGTGAAATGAACAAGTGCTGCTTCGGCTTCCGGCCAAGCCCTAACACAACGCGTCAGGTAGGTGAGCGGCCCTTCTGTGGATATTCGCGCAAGTCCGTACTTTGCGAGATATTCACAGTAGTAACAATAAAGGGTCTCGGGATCGTTAGCTAAGAAAAGTCCGGCATAGATACGTGCTAAAAAGTTACTGCGCCTAGCGCGCCAGTCGCGTCGAGCCTTGGTGATGAAGACGAAAAAGAAAATGAAGAGCAAGACCGCAGCGAATCCTAGAGTTAGCACGTTGCGCTGCTTAGCGAGGCCTGCTGAACTTTGATGACTCCATACTTCGACCTGGGCACCGGTATAAACACGAAAAAGTGTCCAACGACTAGAAGCCGCTTCCCACAAATGGCGCAGACGCCGGACCCAGCCATTCCGCATGAGCTCTTTGTCAGCGGATCGATCGACAGCGAGCACCGGATCCACACTCAGCCATTGTGTGGAGTCCTGATCCCAGTATTCAACCCAAGCATGGGCATCGCTATTTCGGACCGTTAATTTGTCGTCGAATTCATTAAACTCTCCCCCCCGAAAACCCAAGACAACGCGGGTGGGAAGGCTGACCATCCGGAGTACCGAAGCAAAAGCCGCAGCATATTGTTCGCAGTAGCCACTTTTCACACGATACAGAAAATCGGCTACATCAGTCGCCGGCACGTCCGGAAGATGAGTTGAATATACAAAATCCTGTGTCTTAAACCATTTCATTAACCTTGCAACAATCGCAGACGGTGACGGTGAGCCCTTGCGCAAGCTTTCCATCACCGCAAGCAAGCGCGGATCACTGGGTACCGGTACTTTTGTCAGGCTCACGTACCAGTCCGGCAGACGCTTAAGATTTTGGGGAGCTGGCGATGGAGGCGCTGTTGCTAGCGGAACGGACTCATTCCGGTACAACGTTAAATCGCTGGCTGGCGTAGCTCTCGCAAATAATCCACCCGGCAAGGCCACTGCAGTTTCTGTGACGGGCAAAGTCATTTGCAAGCGCTGTGTTCCTGCGAGAGCAAAGAGCGTAGTGCCAAAGCGTGGCTCCAAGCTAAGTTCGTAAGCTTCAGCATCCATCGCTGGCTCTTNNGCAACTCATACCTTTCGAAGTCCACAGGATGCTGCCACGCCAATATAAGGAACCTGTCTCCGGTCTATGGCTACCTAAGAAGCGCACGCGAAATGCTGGGTCTTCGGAGGAGGCTAGGCGGCTGATGTCTTCAGCATCGAGTGAGCTCGCTCCGTTATAGCCAACACCTGCCACACTCACTGCAGGAAAGAAAGTCAGGGAAAAGCGAGGGAAAAAAGCCATAGCGAGCAGAAGAACCACGGCAAGTGGCAAGGCTAAGCTCATGACGTTTTTAAGCAACGTCAGCAAATATAACTGACCACCTTCCGGGTAATGAAGCTCGAGGAGCGTTGCCATCAGAAGGATGCTATCCGTGATGATAAACACGCTCATTGATGTGCTCGGAGTGCCAAAGACCTGGCTTGCCAGTAAGGTTGTGCACAAAAAAATACAATTCATGGCCCATCTATAGGTCGTAAGGCGAAAAACCTGAAAGAGCAAGATGGCTGCTGCAAAAGCACCAAGGCTAAGATGATCAAAAGCAGACGCACCTTGCGCCACAGCTCCCGCTTTTGCTGTCCCGTGCGTAGTCAGATCGAGAAGGAAGCGCACGAGATTCAAGCTAGCCGTGATTGCGACAAAAATCCGAGTGCGTCGACTCAGCAGCTGCGGGCTGATCCTTTGCTTAGGCAGCCATCGTCTTCTTTGAGGTTTTGGCAAATGCGCGATTTTAGCTGGCATGTTTCACCAAGGCCAGATGGCGCAGACAAGCGCCGAGATGATGTTCCCCTTTTTCCGGCCCAATACGCACCGTGGGTAAGACCAAGAGAAAACTTACAGTGGGTCCCATCTGCAAGACCCAGCTTGTGAGTTGCGACAGAATGGCCTCCGTCGTTTGTGGATTCAGAGGATCCCTGTTCCCGATCGCAGCTGCAGCGGCCTCCCAAGTGAGAATGCGGGTGGGCTGACTCAGACCGTGAAATTCCTTCAGCAGCAAGGGGCGCCCCCTGGCCCTAGCCTTCCAATCAACTGCTGCGAGGGAATCACCTGGCTGAAAGGAGCGATGCCCCCAAAAATCAGCACGCTCACCCGCAGGCGTCAGCGTTTGGGTCTCTAGGGCTGAGCTCGAGGCTTGGGCTGAACTTAGCGGCAACGCAGCTCCAGCGAGCGGCCGTGGATAAACCACACATTCGCCAGCAACGTGTTGCCACTGCCAAGCATAAAAAAGTCCAAGTGGGAAAACACTTGCGATCCGAATGCGAGGTGCTGGATGCACGCCTCGCTCTTGAGCGAAAAGACGCATCTCGCAGGCAGCGGACAATTGCGGCAAGACCTCACGTATCGTAGTCATGGTACCCGTACTGTCGACGACTGGATCAAACTTCAATGTCTCATCGTCAAGCTCGATAGCGATCGCAATTCGCGAAACTCTTCCCGTATTCACCAGAAAAAAATGCAGTAGCGTGAAGCCACCTTGCGGAGCAGCCTCCGCCTCAAACCATTTGAGACTGAGATTTTTCAGATTGGTATTGCACTGAATCATAGCCATCAGGACGATCGTGGTGAGACAAGCGGTCAGCAAATAAGCGAGCGGACTCGCAAACCACACGCCAGCTGACAAAATCACCATGATTCCGCCGAAAGCCAAAAAACCGTAGCGGTTCGGTACTATATAAATACGGTCCGTGCGGAAACTCCAGCGCGGCTCACTCATGGCACCGCTACGCTAGCCATCAGACGCTCAGCAGCATTGCGTCCTGCCTGTGCATCCGGCTCCTCGCTGGAGACGAGACGATGACCCATAACAGCTACGGCTACCGCCTGAATGTCCTCGGGAATCACATACTGACGAAGGTGAATGAGGGCCCAAGCTTTGCTGGCCTGCAAGAGACCGATGGCTGCTCGCGGGGATAGCCCGATGAGACCCTGCTGCTGCCGACTCGCGGCAACGAGATCGAGCACGTATTCGACAATCGGAGCCGCCAGATGCACGGCTTGCGCAAGCTGCTGCAAGGCCAGCACCTCGGCCGTCGCATAAACTGCAGTCATGCGCTCGATTAAGAGGGCCCGGCTCTCACCCCGCAGCAAAGAACGTTCAGCATCACGATCTGGAAACCCCAGACTCATACGCATGAGAAAACGATCAAGCTGAGATTCCGGCAAAGGATAGGTACCCACATGAAGACGAGGATTTTGCGTCGCAAGCAGATAGAATGGCTTCGGCAAGACATGCGTCTGCCCATCTAAAGTGATCTCCGCTTCTTCCATCACCTGCAAACAAGCACTTTGCGTTTTCGGTGAAGCACGATTGAGTTCGTCCCCCAAAACAAGTGAAGCAAAGATGGGACCTGGGTGGAAACTAAAACTCTTCGCAGACTCATCGTAAATCGTGGTCCCGAGCAGGTCAGCCGGTAGCATATCATTGGTAAACTGCACGCGGTTGAACGGAAGACCCAGAAGCTTCGCGAAAACTTTCACAAGGGTCGTCTTCCCCGTGCCAGGAATGTCCTCAATCAGAAGATGCCCACCCGCTAAGAGACAACACAGTGTCAAACGTAACTCTCGATCCTTGCCAACAATGACGGTATTCGCACGCTCCAGAAACAATGGGATGCGGTCGAGAGCTGAGGCGGACTGAGGGGGGCTAGCCATTGCACACTCCATCCAATTCATCGAAAGCCAAAAACGACTGTCTCAATTGTAACCGCTGCAGCTAAGACACGCCTCTCCTTTTCATCTCAAATCTGAAACTTACGTTGCAGTTGCTTATAAGGCTCACGGTCAGATCTCATCCCAGTGAGGCCAAAGGCCGAACGGCAGGGATCTGAAGCAAAGATGGGCGAGGTGAAGAAGATCCCACCCGCTCACAGCTTTGCTGTTCGCTGGGATGACGGAGTTCCGCAGAAGAAAAATTTCATATTCCGGGTAGAATAGACTTGCTATTCCTCAAAAAGAAGAAGTTGAATGAAAAGAGAAATTGGTCGACACTCTTGTGGGTGATAGTGGCAAGCAAGTTTTTGCCTACTACAGAACTACTATAGACCCGATGGTCTCTCTAAGCACTCACCATTGCGCTTAGATATGCAAAGCGAAGATCGAGGGAGTGAACCTATGTTTAAGAAAATTGCGGATCGTATTCCAGCTGCAAGTTTGAGCCAGTATTCGACAGGCGAGGAGATTGCTAACAGTATCATTCATGGCCTGGGGGTCGTCTTCGGCATCGTGAGTTTGACCGTCTTGCTCACACTCTCCGCCTTGTTTGGTTCCACATTCCATATTGTCTGTTATCTGATTTATGGCTTGTCGCTTATACTCCTGTATACATCTTCGACGCTCTATCATGCCCTACCATACCTCAGTGCTAAAAAATTCTTTAAGGTCTGTGACCATGTGTCGATCTACTTGCTGATTGCTGGCACGTATACGCCCTTCCTCCTTTTGAATATCAAAGGCACTCTCGGATGGACTTTAGTTGGGATCGTGTGGGCTTGTGCGCTCGCAGGTATTATCTTTAAATTTTTCTTTGTCGGTCGTTTTACATTCGTGTCGACTCTTCTTTATTTAGGCATGGGTTGGATGATGGTTTTTGCAGCCAAACCCTTGGCCGAAGCATTGAGTCCAAAAGGGATGATGTGGATCCTCGCTGGCGGTCTAGCGTATACCTTGGGAACGGTCTTTTACTTACTTAAAAAAGTTCCGTTTCACCACGCTATATGGCACCTCTTTGTCCTTACCGGCAGCGTCTTTCACTTCACAGCTATCGTGTATTCGACGAATTTCTGAGCGCTGTTTAGTTTTTGTAGAGGGAATCCAAATAGCGTTTGAGGAGCTCCCCGACCAGTCCGCGTGCTGGGATCGATGAGGCCATGCCATAGATAGGCGCCATCCCAGCTTGCCGTTGCGGGTTTTTTTCCACTTGAAAGACGGCATCTTCTAAATCCCGCAAAAACCGCTCGGCCACACCAGCTTGCGTATGACGCAGAGTGATGCAGATGTGCACGCAGTCGGGTCGGTGGAGGCCGTTGAGGGACCAACCTTTTTCGGTCATAGCACCCATGATTGAAAAAATATCGAGAGTATCGGATGCAAATGCGATGATAAAAAGGGGTTGGCCGAGCACCCGGAGATGCGGGATGTGGGAGATCCCTTCTTTGATCGAGCGTGCCGTATCGGCTATCTTCAGAGCCGCACTACGGTAACCCTCTTGCCCCATGGCAACCATCGCAGCCCAACACTGGGCGATCAGAGCACCCGAGCGGCTGCCGGCAAGAGTTGGTGAAGCGTAGAGTCCACCTGGCCAGTCCGTGGTGACAAAATACTGATAGTGTCTTAAATTTTTTCCGCGATAAAGGATGACGGAGCTTCCCTTACTCGCGTAGCCGAACTTGTGTGTGTCGACCGAGATCGACGTGACGCCTTTGAGAGCGAAGTCAAACGGTGGAAAAGCATATTCGTCGCGTAACCAGGGGAGCACGAATCCCCCTATGCAGGCATCCACATGCAGATTGATCCCGCGTTCTGAGGCCAGGCTTGCCAGATCCGGAATTGGATCGATGATGCCATGGGGAAACGACGGTGCCGAAGCCACAATCACCGCTGTATTTTTATTGACGGCTTTGCGAATGGCCACGACCGAAGCCTGATATTCGTCATCGACTGGGACCATGACCTTTCGCATGCCTAAAAACTGACTCGCTTTATCGAAGGCTGCATGCGCCGTGATGGGGACTATCATCTCCGGGTTTTCGATGCCCCGTTCTTCGCGCGCCCAATCCCGGTAAACTTTCATGGCAAGTAAGATACTTTCGGTACCGCCTGAGCTCACACTGCCGCAAATGCTATCGTCGGTCCATTCTGAGCCCAACATTTTTGCGGTCATCGCAACGATCTCGGCTTCGAATTTAGTGATGCTCGGCCAGAGGTCGGTATGTAGCGGATTGGTTTGCGAGAAGAGGCTGTAAACTTTGTTGAGCAGTTGAATGTGGTCAGGATCACCATGATACACAGCACCGGATGCGTAGCCATCAGACCACCGTTGCTGTTCGCTTAGTGCCAGTTTGGCAAGGCTGGTGAGAACCAAAGTGCTCGCGAGCCCTTCATTCGGTAGTTCCAAGAAACTGGGTATGTCTTCCAGATGAGGATTGGGCTGGTCGACTTTTTGGAGAAGCTTGGCAAATTCCTCATCGACCATTTTTTGCAAGAACGGGACATTGCGAACGGCCTTGCTAAGCGGGATTTTCTGGACAAGCTGTTCGACAACGAGTCGCACCCGAGGGTCGAGTGTATTCCACCTTTTGTAAATCTTATCGAGAAACTCCATGAGCTTTCCTTCGTCAGTGAAAGGTATTGAGGCGCTGATAGATTTTTCTATTGGATTTATAAATTGCAAGAAACTGACGAAACGATTGCTCGTAAAGGTCCTGGTCCTCGGGAGTGGGAGTATACGTCTTCTTAATTTTTACAAGTCCCGTAATGTCGTTAACGGTCAAGTAACCCATGGCAAGAGCACCGATCCACGCAGCGCCGCGGGCATTGGCAAAGCGTGGTTCAGCAACCTGGAGAATCTTTCGGTTCAAGACATCGGCGTGAATTTGACACCACAGATCGGAATTCGCACCCCCACCGATCATAAAAATGGGGTCGAGTTTGCGTTTTACAAAGCGTTCCACCGCCTGCAAAAGCCAACGCGAGTTATAGGCTACCCCTTCGTAGACTGAGCGCGCGATATCTCCGGGATTGTTTTGAAGCGACAAATTATGAAAACCGCCGCGAACGAGATGGCTTTCTATGGGCGTCCGTTCGCCATTGAGCCAAGGCGTGAAAATAACTCTGCGACTGCCGGGCACGGAACTGCGTGCGAGGGCATCCAAGCGGTCGAAGGAGGGCGTTGTGCCCTCGAGATCCTGCCCAATGCCAGCAAAAGTTTCCCAGAGATAGTGCAGACAAAGACCAGCCGATTCCTGTTCATTCGCTACAAAATAACGGCCGGGAAGGGCGGAGGGGAGAGTTCCGAGATTACTGAGCACATCGGTCTTTTTAAAGGGAACATGGCAGGTCAACCATGACGACGTGCCAATACAAAGATGGGCTGCATAATCTTGCACAGCACCTGATCCTACCGCAGCAGCCTGCAAGTCGGGACTACCCACTACAACTTGAGTATCTGGTGAAAGACCCAGCTCTTTGGCAAGTGAAGGTAAAATAGGTCCGAGTATGCCGGTGGCAGGGTACAGATCCGGCAGTTTTTGCGGGTCGATCTCGGCAAGTTTCAGCAAGTTTTTATCGTAGCGAATATTGTCAATTTTGCGGTTATCCGTCACCCAATGGAGGGCGATGGAATCGAAGCTGCTTGCGCACTTACCCGTGAACCCCAGATTCAAATAATCCTTAGGTTCGAGAAATTTCGCAGCTTTCGCATAAACATAAGCTTTCTTCTCTTTAAGAAAAAGAATGTGGGCGAGGGAGTCCTTCCCCGCCTTGCCTGGCCCTCCGCCGGTTTTGCGAATCCACTGCCATAACTTCGAGACATTGTAACCCTCGACTTCAAAACCCCCACTCACCAGGCTTTTGACCTGGGGGGCCCCGCGGGCATCCATCCAGATGATAGCGTGGCCGAGGGCTTCGCCTTTCTCATCAATCACGACGGTACCCGACCACTGTGCTGTGCAGGAGATCGCAACGATCCTTTTGGCGAGAGCCGGTGAAGTCTCGAGAATATTGCGAATGCCATCGGTGACAGCTTTCCACCATTCACGGGGATCTTGTTCGATTCCAGCATCTTCCCGATAGAAGATGCGAATTTTTTGGTAGTTGTGGGCTAGGGTGTCGCCTTTCAGGTCGATAACGCAGATTTTCAGCCCTGATGTTCCTAAGTCTACAGCCAGAATACAAGGCTGAGCATTTCCCATTGACGCTTCCCTTCAGACTTTTCATTTTCAGATATAATTGCAAAACATTTGCGTAAAGAGAAATCGATTCTGCTCGCGATGTCGATAGCCTTGTTCCTCAATAGCGTGAAATCCTTGGGAGAGAAGCTTCCTAATATTTTGGAAAAATTTTGGAAAAATTCCATGCGAGTCTTGAAAAATTTTAACCAGAACTTAAAGCACTATAAGCCTTTTAATTTGACTTTAACGCCCTCGTTCCCATAAATTGCGAGCTCGTTGCGTATGGCCACACTCCTGGCCTTTCGAGTGTTACCATTTCATCGATTGGGTGCTTGAAGCATGAGACCATTAAGTAAGACAGAAGCTGAAAAAATAGCGGAAATCACTTCGGCAATTTTTTCGCAAGGTAGTTACTGGGTTTTTCAAGAATTTGACATGGATTCCGGCCTAACACGCCTCACACGCGGCCTAAATTTTCCTACCGCAAAACGACGACTCAGAATGTGGCGAAAAGAGAAGATCGAGCAGCTGTTACGAGCCGACGGCAAAGCGGATGCGTTTGTATTGCGCGTGTTTCATAGGAATCCGACTTGGAATGGGGAGGGGACCTGGCATTGGCTGAGTAACCATTGGTATACGACGCTGGATGATGCCGAAAAAGCTTTGGAAAGAAAACAGAAAGATCTCGAAACGCCGTGTGAAGTTGTTGAAATGAAGACAGGTGAACTGCCTGGACATTTCTCGGTAGCTTAGTCTGGCCGTTCGGCTTTTAGTCGAGTGCGTCGGAGCCTGTCGGGTAGGGTGCGCTTTCGAACGCGTAGCTGGCTGTGTTTGTCAGCTCGGCTTGTGCGCTGGCCAGAGTGGCTTTTTCATCGCTGGGGGTTTTTGAACTCGCTCGCAATGGGAAGAATGCGCGATCAAAACGCGGTGGAATTTCAATACCTGGGTCTTTGAAGAGCAAGTCGAGTTCTTCGAATTTGATACCCATCAAGCAGACGCGCTCATACGCGGCGCTAGTCAAGCGTCGAATGAGCCCGTGAGCTTGACGCTCGGCGTCAGGCGCTTTTTGGAAACGTTCGTCGCTAAAGCGCCTGAATGATTCCACTCCTTCATTTAAAACTTGAAAACCAAGCTGCATATTTTCCCGACGCTCTTGGAGCGCCGCTCGCCTGTGGAGAGAATCGATTTCGCGTTCGTGAATAGCCTCGATAGCACCCTTTGCGTAGGAACCCGACTGGATGCTGCTTTGCTCGTGCAGGTGACTCCGTTCCAGACTGATCTCCTGCTGTTCCAAGCGGGCACTCCCTAGGGTCGAGAGCAAC
>PLEQ01000385.1 GCA_003136475.1 Deltaproteobacteria bacterium | reverse complement strand
TCAGTTTTGGTGAAATCCTGCAGCTGCAAAGAGAGTTTCAACTATTTTCTGGACAATCTCGAAAAGCGAACCTATACAGACCTCGTTGAGAAAAAATTTTCGCGATGCAATCCGGTCATGGATGGAATTTATTATTTGTCACTTGATGGCAAACGATAAATTCATAATGCTTCGTCTCCATTTTTAATTTTTAGGAGTGATCAGTGGTTCTATTGAAAGGCTTTTTCATCTTTCTTTTCTGTTTGTCTTCATCGCTTCTAGCGAATGAATATGAATATCATCCCAGCCTCGCGCTTTCCCTAGGAGCTGGCACNNGCCTTTGGATCTTAGTAAACGTTTCTTAGATTGCATAGATTTCAACGAGAGTATGCAAATAGACGCGCAAGGCAGCTATTCGAGCCGAATCCACGCCAAACTCATTAAATCACGAAGTGAGCTGATGCAGGAAATTGGTGTTTCTGCTAGGGTCTCGGCTCAGGGACTATTTGGGAAGTTTAAAAGTGGAGTAGACTACTTTGATCAAATCGCTTTTCACGAGGATAGCCTAACATTCTTGATTTCTGCAAAAGAAGACTATGGTCGGCTAGAAATGACAAGCCCCAGTCTCAAGAACTTTGCGCAGAAAATGTTGGATGATGGTAGGCATGAAGAATTTGCCAAACGCTGTGGCACAAGCTATGTCGCCCAGGTTTTAAAGGGAGCTTCTGTTTTTGCTATCTATTCTATACACAATATCTCTGACGAACATAGAAACAAAATCAGCGCGATGATGAGCGGTAGTGGAAGTTTGGGTTTTGCTTCTGCCAGCTTCGAAGCGACTTTCAAAAAAATTATTGAACAATTTGCTTCCAGTGGCAGGACAGAAATTCACGTCTATACATTAGGTGGCAGGGGTGTTACTAACTTGTCGGAAATACCAGAGAAGATCACAGACATAGAAGCAATCAAAAAGATTGTTGGCGCGTATATGAAAACGATGTCGGTTGTAAGTGGAGTACCACTTATTTACTATACCGCGAGTATGGAGAATTTTGGATGGCAAGACCTAAGCTCGTACGATGTGGCTTTCCGCGATTCCGTCTTAGAATCCTATTACATCTGGATCACGGATCTTAGTCACACCGTAAAAAGGCTAAAAGATGTCATTGATCAAGAAAATACCATCTATTCTTTTCTTACTGATGAAGAAGTCAAGAACTATCAGGAATTATATGATGAAAGGGTAAATTACATAAAGACTCTCACTGAGGAAGCTAGAGCNNAACTACAAGAATTTAAAGAGAGTGAAATGGCCGCAAGCTCCCGATGAGTGCGAAAAACACCGACTAAAGGCTTATAAGTTGGGGCTAATCACATTAAAACAGTTGGAAGAACTTAGAGAAGAGAATGAGACACCGGTATTGACATCTATCAAAAATCGAATAGCAAGCATTCTACCGTGTGAGTACTTTTCAAAAGATGAACTTTAATAGACTGTATTTTTTAACAAACATACTTTTTGAAGGAAAAGAAATGAAAATTTTTGCAAAAATAAAACTGACATCTATTGCTTTTCTTGTTTCATACCAGGCAATTGCTGAAAACAGAATACTAGAGCAGCCTGAGTTGAATGAGGGAAGGTCAATGAAGCAAGAAATGCCAGCTGAAGATTGTTCGCGTGAACAAAAGAACGCATTGGACAGTGGGTGTATCAATGAAGCTGAATACAACTCTTTGGTAAAGCTGAATTACTTTCCTTCCTGCGTTAAAATACGAAGCAAAATAAGGTTAACTGGATGGTTTACGTGTGGATGCTTCGACCCAAAAATGCGAATTTTTTCCTTTAATAAGTCAAGCGGAAAGTCTAATTGGAGTACGATCAATGATATAGCCTCAAATTAAGGTAACTATAGACTCTGGTCTTTATCAGACGATGCAACACTCTCTGATTTTAAAATCGAAACTAGAGATATTCTACGAAGTACTCACGGACCAGAAAAGAAGCCGCTGATATATTTACAAACGGCGGATAGTAACAGACTTGGTGTAACCACAGAGCATGCAGTTTTATTGTGGAGTGGAGAGATGGTTGCTGCTAAAAATCTGAAAGAAGGCCAGATTCTCGTGTCATCAGACGGAAAGCCTGTCACTTTGGAAAGAATTGAACATCGCATGATTGCTGAAGACGTTCTTAACGTTCTAACTGCGGGTGATAGCGGTCTTTCCCATATGGTTTTTGCGGAAGGTCTTGTTGTTGGTTATTTGGCATGGCAAAACTCTCTACAGTCAGAATTAAATGCTGTGGCAATTCGTAACTTGTAGATTTTTATAGTAGATGTTGGTTCTAGCTCCCGTTTAAATATAGAAAAGGAAAATATGTCACAGAATCTATTGACTCTAATTCTTACTTTTGCGGGAGCTGCAAGTATAAATGCGTGTGGCAAACCATCCGAAACGCGAACTGACCATGACGATAGACATCGAGAAGTTACGCACGATCAAACCAAGCTAAACAAGCCTAAGTATCTAAATGATTTATTCGCAAATCATCCTAAAATAGAGGATCTTCCTGCCGTTCATGAAATTAAAGCTATTCTTAATGAAACTCCACAATGCCCCGCAGAATTGAGAGATGGCCCTGGCAATTGCATATTTGACGAATTAACGATTGAAAGAAAAACTGCTAATGAATCAAGCTGGGGGCAAAGAGTCCTTGTTTTAGATTTTGGACCCTTTCCAATGGCGTATACTCGCTTTCATAAACGTGTCCTAGATTATGTAGAACCCGATTCCAGCGGCTGGTACCAAACGACAAAGAAAACACTTAGAATCATTCGAGTTTTGAAAAGAATATATAGGGATATTCTTGGCACGAAATATCCGGAAATTAACGGAGGAATTCTGCCCCAAGTTATTGATTGGTCCCACGAATCAAAATATAAAAACGCATTCGATTCTATTTTTACTCGTAACTTTCATGGTGAACGTGTTTTTTCAACCATAGCAGAATATAGCCCTCAAGCAGAATTTGTAATTGCGGAGGCATTTTCTTTTCGAGATATACCTAATATATGTCAAGTTGACACGGATCCAAAAGCACTGCGGAATTTTGGCGAGTATTTGGACACGGTCGTTCGTTCCCTTAAGGGAATAATTGAGGAACACAAGATTGATTTTGTCAATTACTCTGCGGGTCATACTTTTAGCATGGCTAATAAGATCCTGGCAGAGACTTGCGGAAAATCACTTCCTCTAGACACCATACATGCTCTTCTCAATCTGCTTTTGGAGAAGTTTTATAGACCACTAAGTAGTTTACCGGGTCTTATATTTGTTCAAGCAGGACTTGATCTCAATTCTAAACCTAAAGAAAATGATCCCGATTTTATTACCGATTGCACTTTTTTGCCTCATCGGCTTCGAGTCCACAGATTTATAGACTCTAAAGAAGCACTTACCTCAAATGCGTCATCTCTTCTATCCGATGCCGAAAGAGCCATATGGCCTTGTACTGACACCTTCTTAAGGGTTCAATTGGAACCCGAATTAAGTGAGTCCGAACCAGTAAATTATTCTGTGCTGAAAACCGCTTTAGGAATGTTTGGTTTCATACCGTTCACTAATAAATACTACACTCCCCCCTCCTGGATGGCTCCTCTCGCCACCTCTCATCTCATTCACTTGAAAAAGACTATGCCAGCAGAAAGCACGGTCATCGAATTACTTGGAGCTGCTAACAACCNNGTTTGAGGTTTTTAGCTTGAACATTTTACCTGTAAATGACTGCGATATTTGGCGAATGCAAGCCCAACAACTTGGCTTAGTTACAAGGGAGGAGTTATGGAACTTGCGTAACAACAATGAAGTTCCTCTATTGTCTTCTGATAAGAAGGAGATCCTAAGTCAAATCCATTGCCACGAACTTTCAGCTGCAAGAGAATGAAAGAAAAATGCGGTCAACGATAATTNNTTAAAATTCTAATTGGATTATCTTTTCTGCTGTCGCTAGCTTTGATAGGATTTCGCTCAGAAATTTTTAAAGATCCAAAATTTTCTAGCGGCGATGTTCAAGAAAAAGCGAATGAAGTGGTGAAAGATATTTCCGATCGAGCAAGTCAGTTATTTTTAAAAGAGTTTCAAGATGGCTTGAAGCAGTTAAATGATGATTCGCTCAAAAGTGGTAATAGAATTGATCCCATGATTGAGTTAATGCGATTTTCTTTTAGATCTTTAAATCAGCTTAATTCTCACATGAATAAAGATGACTTACGGAGGAAATTGTTAGACGAGATTTTGTTAAAAAAAGATAGTCTGCCGAAAGCCATTCAGATTTTGACTAATAATAATTTTGCCAAAAAAAGTTTCGGCGAAGACCAGGCTGTAGCAAGAATCTATAGCATTGCACTTCTTCGTCATGCAGCTGATCGAGGCGATCGTTTACCGCTTCAAAAAGCGACTAGAGATCTAGCCAAAACGTTGAAATTAAAGAAAAACCCTCGACCTGGTGAATGGAGAGACTTTGAAGATCTTATTGAGAATCTTATCAAGACAGACACAAAATACGTCATTGAAAATATCGACCAGTTTCTTTCAGATTTAGCATACTCTAAAGAAGTTGGAGCCTCTTTTTCGAAAGCCATCTATTTTGGATTGCAGGAAATTCTTCCTAAAGCTGAACTCGAAAAATTTATAGATGATTCCACAACTAAATATGAAATTGAAAATGGATAGCTGAGCGGCTCCATAAAATGGCATATGTCAAACTGATCGATTTAATCAATGCTTCTATTGAAACTTCATAAATAGTCTGTTGGCAACTCCATCGATTTTTACAATTCCGCCATAAGGGATGATCAATTGCGGATCAGTATGTCCAATGTTTAAATTCATAATGACCGGAACATCTTTATTGTAATTTCGAATAGCGGATAAAATGGTTTCTCTTTGTTTAGCTCGATATATTGCTTTCTCTGCAGGCTTCATCTTGTTGTCGAAAAACCATGTTTTTGGCCGCCCTACAAGTAGACCCTTGATGGAAGATAAGATGCCGGCTTCACCTAAGCTAATCATAAATCTTCTTACAAACTCGTGACTTGGGATTTCTTCGGACGTCTTAGCTCAAGAGTAGGAGCAAGTAGCTCAACAATTAGTGTGGATTTGCCCGTCAAGCGACAGAAAAAAAACGGATACATCAGTTTTCGATGCACACGTCAAACTGAATATACAGTATTGGCTTTGCAGAATAAGACTGGGCTTAGTCAATCTGAAATTGTAAATCATCTAGTTGAAATCTCTCTACCCGCCTTGGTAGAAAAATACCTAGGTTAATTTCTCCGCTAGGTATCTTTCAGCGATCTTTTTATTTCTTTAGAATTGATCTTAATTTGTTAGCTTCCTCCCACATCCTGTCCCACTTTTCGCACTGATTATTTTCCAAGCCATAAACATCTTTCACCTTTGCAGATGAGCAAAGCGCTTCTAGCAAATGAATTAATTCACGATTTTTTTTAATACTGATGACTTTTGCTTTTACCTGCAGATAGTAATTTTGAGCTATCTGATTACTGCTAAGACTTGATATCAGTGTATCCAGGCTCTTTTTAAAATTTTCAATGCTCATATTAAAAAGCCATTTTTTTCCGTTGTAAGATTCAGGCAATTCGATTTTCGTTCTCATTAATCCGTCATTTTAGCTGGGCCAATTTTACCTTTTCTGGTGACTTTTGTAGAAC
>PLEQ01000404.1 GCA_003136475.1 Deltaproteobacteria bacterium | reverse complement strand
AATTTGTAGACAACTCTATTATGAAAATGCCACTCGCGTAGCTATAGAGGGTATAAAATCTAAAAAAAGTGAGAAACAGATAGGAGTTGAAATTGCAAAAGCAGCTTGGAATGACGTTCTTCCCTTATTGGATGAGTTAAAAATTCGGATTAAGAATGTGCCATGTGGGGCGCTAAACAATGGGTACAATAGCAGGACCCTCTTAGAAACACTCAAAACTCCCCTTCAAAATCCTTCCTACGCTAATGTTTTGCCAGAAATAAGAGAATACTATGAGAACCGCTTAAGCGAGATCGCAAGGCGTCATGGGTTATAACACAAAAGTCGATCTAGGGTCACGTCACGAAACGGAAATTATCGTACGCTAAGACGTTGTGCCGATAATAACCCGGCTAATCGAACACAGGGTCGCCAGATTCGAAAGCATATTCATCCACGACCTTAAAGACGGTTAGTTCTTTCTCTTTCACTGTGAAAACTATTGCGGGTCTCAAGGGAGCATTACCGCCATCCCAAGTTGAAATTGCTATTTCTGGGTAGCCATCGTTATTGAGATCATAAATGAACGTTTTTCTTTTCACTCGCACAAAGAAGGCATCGCCCCAGAGTGAATTGAAGTCTTCCGAATATATTTTTGACCAAAGGACTCGGTGCTTCTTGTCAAAAAGTGAAAGTTTCCATGTATATTCTTCTTTTTCTCTCTGCAGTAAAAGCGAGCGTCCGTCTTTAAGTGTTACTTTAGTTTTGTCGAATGGCCATGCAGGCTTTTTCTTGAGGCCAGCTATAGTTGGCGACGAGAGAAGAACAAGTAAGATGGCAAAGAATATTTTAAGGACAGCTCTCTTTGTACAACTCGAACACCCTCTTAGCATATACCTCACCTTTTGCATTCCATTGGTTATAATTTTTTAGAAGATTGAATGATGTTTTTTCTTTTCCCTTCGGAATTTTTTGATACTTATAAGCCAACCAACGAGTTCCGCAAGCGACATTGATGAGAGGATCAAAAAGATGCTCTTGCTCAACTTTGATGCGATCGTCTTTGATTTCAGACCAGCCTTTTGAATCCGCTTTTCCGGACAACCGAAGGCGCGTGGTATTCAGAATCTGCATCAGTCCTGTTGCTGAGCTGTTTTTGCTTTTCGATCTCGACTTCGGGTTAAAACTAGACTCATGGGCAATCAAGGTTTTCACCAATTTAGGGTTTAAATCTTCTGGAAACTCAAATCCCCGGCCCTTCCAATAGTCCAGCCAAAAATGGATAAGCGGATCAACCTCTTCGTACTCGGGAAATCCACATATCTTTCCAATTCTTGGATAAGTCTTCTTTCCGGTTTCTTGAAAAAGAAAGTAAAGATTCTCCGACAAATAGTACGATTTTGTTTTATTCACTGGATTTTTCGCGATATGTGCCTCTACCCAAGTTGTGACACCTGAATGGCATAGCCTTTTGTGGGCACGCACAAAATGAAAGCCCGGAGATCACAAAATGGCAAAAGCGCTAGGATGGAGGTATTTAAGGACTGAAATATGCTTGCGAGGTGTGGTTTTGGACACTATGCAATTTCTGGAGTTTTATCGACGGCTTCGAGGTCCAACATTTTCTTCATCGAGGACAGCAAGAAAGACTAGTCCACATAGAGGGCTAGACCTTTCAAGTAATCTCCCTCCGGGTGATAGATATTCACCGGATGATCAGGAGCCTGTCCCATTTCGTGCATAATACGCACTGTGCGCCCCGCGTCCAAGGCGGCTTGGTAAACAATCGTGCGAAAGAGCTCTTTTGAAATGTGTTGGGAGCACGAAAACGTAAACAAGAGACCCGCCGGCTTGATCTTCTTCAAGGCCATCATGTTGATTTCTTTATAACCACGCGCTGCCTGATTCACAAAATCCGCTTTTTTGGCAAAAGCTGGGGGATCGAGAACGATGAGTATCAAGTGGTGACTCGCCATGCCTCGGAGAAATTCAAAACAGTCGACAGCTTCCAACTGAACAGCAGCGTCTTGAAAATTTGCCGAGACATTTTTCTGCACGCTCTCTAGCGCCATCCGCGAGGCATCCACAAAGGTGACAGCCTGCGCTCCGCCTCGTAAAGCATTGAGGCCAAAGCCGCCAAGATAGCAAAACGCATCGAGAACCGTCCTTCCCTTCGCGTAACGTCCCACTAAGGCACGGTTGTCCCGCTGGTCCAAGAAGTAGCCAGTCTTTTGTCCGCCCTCCACCAAACTTAAAAGTTTTAAGTGATTTTCCTCAAAGCTAGGAGCTATGGGAACTTCGCCTAGCCANNATCTTCAACTCTGTCTTCAGGAAAGCACTGATGCTGTCCAGTAAATTTTCCATACCTTCATTAGCAATGTGCAAAGATGCACAGTTCCCAAAAATATCGCAGATCAAACCTGGCAATTCATCGCCTTCGGAATTAAAAAGACGAAAGGCCTCGCTCGCCTTCACAAAACCCAAAATNNATTCAAGGCATTGTGAAACTTCTTGAGCCAGAAGGCCTCATCGATTCTAATTTCCACAGAGCTGAAAAGAAAGATGCGACAGACTATACTTTTACCCACAACGCGATGGCCGTAAGCCACCAAAGCTCCGTCGCCGGACCGCACAGCAACGACGTCGCCGGCAAGCGCAGATTCCGGCAATTCGGCAACCGCGCCGCTATAGACCCAAGGGTGCCGCCGCGAGGTTCCAAGTTTCTTTTTCGTTTTAAGCACTAGTGATTCCATGGCCGCCTTACAATCGATGAATCATAAAAGGGCATAGTTTGCTAAGGCCAAAGTTATTTAGCAAGCGAGATATTTATTAAATGCCATTGCATGCCTAATCTGCTGTGTGAAGCCCTTTTGTGTGATAAAAAAGACCTTTCAGTCTGCCGAACAAAGGGAATTACGAATGCAAGTCAATCCTCTTCTAAGCGATCAAGAAATCCCCTGTTTCGATCAAATCCAAGCCCAGCATGTCGAAGCGGCAGTGACGCTTCGTGTCGCCCAACTTCGTGAGGAGTTGACACAACTGGAAAGCCATATAGTCCCGACCTGGGAAGGGACCCTTGAGCCGCTGATGGCTATCGAGGAGTGTTTGCACCGCTGCTGGTCGCCGGTCGAGCATTTGAATAGTGTCGCCAACTCCCCCGAACTCCGTGAAGCCTATGATAAAGCTCAGCAAGTGATCGTGGACTTTCACCTGCGTTATTTACAAAGCCAGCCCGTTTTTGATGCGCTGGTCAAACTCCAAGAAGGGGCCGCATGGGCCAAGCTCGATGAGGCCCAACAGCGCAGCATTCAACTGCGCAGTCGAAGCGCCAAGCTTGCAGGTCTTAGCNNCCTTAAAAGGGCAAGAACGCGATGAATTCAACACGCTCAACAAGGAACTTTCCCAGCTCGAAGCGACCTTCTCAAATAATGTTTTAGATGCGACGAAGGCTTTTGCGCTGACTATCACCAGCAAGGAGGACGTAGCAGGTCTTCCAGAAAGTCTCTTGGACCTTGCTGCCCAAATGTATAATACGCGCTTCCCCAATCAAAAGCCGGCCAACCCCGAGTCTGGACCTTGGGCCATCACACTGGATGCTCCGGTTTTCGTCCCCTTTTTAGAAAATTGCAAGAATCGCGAGCTCCGTAAGCAAGTGCACTTCGCGTATATTTCTCGCTCGTCGTCGGGAAGCCAAGACAATACCCCGAACATTACGAAGATTTTACAAATTCGCAAACGCCTTGCGGAGCTTCTGGGTTATGCAAACTATGCCCAACTCAGCTTGGCTCGTAAAATGGTCCAAAACGTTGACGACGTCTTAGATTTTGAAGAAGAGTTACGGATCGTCGCTCTGAAAAAAAGTAAGGAAGAATTCGCAGAGCTTCAAAAATTTGCCCGCGAGCAGGGTGAAAAAGCTGAACTTCGGCACTGGGATATCAGCTATTGGGCAAAACGCTTGCAGGAGCATACGTTTTTATTCAATGACGAGGAATTGCGCCCCTATTTTTCCCTCGACCAAGTCCTTGCTGGCCTCTTCGCTGTTGCCCAAAAACTGTTTTCTATCACCGTCCACAACGCCAATGATGCGCCGATTTGGAATCCAGATGTGCGCTTTTTTAAAATTCTTGATGATAAACAAAAACATGTCGCTTCGTTCTACCTCGACCCCTACTCACGCCCGCAAAACAAGCGCGGTGGGGCGTGGATGTCCGATTGCGTGACGCACTTTAAATTCAACGGCAAAATCATTCGCCCAGTCGCGCAAATGGTTTGCAATTTTAGTCCCCCCACCAGCCAAAAACCTTCCTTGCTCACGTTTGGTGAAGTCCAAACCCTCTTTCATGAGTTTGGGCATGCCTTACAACATATGTTAACGACCGTCCCTTATCGCGATGTGTCAGGCACCCACGGGGTCGAATGGGACGCTATCGAGCTCCCAAGCCGTTTTATGGAAAACTGGTGCTATCATCGCAACACCTTGCGCAATCTGGGCCGCCATTATCTCACCGGCGAAACCATTCCTGAGACCCTGATTGATAAAGTTTTAGCGAGCCATACCTATAGAGCNNTCACAAAGAAGTTGCCAGCCAAACGTCGATACTGCCACCCTTGCACGAAGACCGCATGCTCTGTGGTTTCTCGCATATTTTTGCTGGCAGCTATGCTGCTGGATACTACAGCTACAAATGGGCAGAAGTCATGAGTGCCGACGCTTTTGCGCAATTCGAAGAAAAGGGTGTCGATAAAGAAGAAACCCTCCGCACCGTCGGTCAAAAATTTCGTGAAACCTTTCTAGCCTGTGGTGGCGGTCGCGATCCTCTGCAAGTCTTCATCGATTTCCGTGGGCGCAAACCTTCCACCGAGCCCTTATTGCGACACTCTGGTTTATTGGCTTAGCTATGCAAGGTGTCCTTCGAAAACTGAAAGTAGCTGCGGGTCCCGACCAAACCGCTCAGTACTTCCTACCGCTCCTCGATGGCGAGTTGGATTTGAATGCGCTGCTGGGAACCAGCATCTCACTGAAATTCACTGGCAAGATCGCTTGCGTCTACTGCGGCAAAGATATTAAAAAAACCTTTGCCCAAGGCTTCTGCTACACCTGTTTTAGGAAAATTCCAGAAGCCGATCTCTGTATAGTACGTCCTGAAATCTGCCACTTCCATAAAGGCACCTGTCGTGATCCCGCTTGGGGACAGCAGCACTGCTTTATCCACCATACGGTTTATCTAGCAAATTCCTCGGGTCTTAAAGTCGGGATCACGCGTACCCACAATGAACTCACCCGCTGGCTTGACCAAGGAGT
>PLEQ01000367.1 GCA_003136475.1 Deltaproteobacteria bacterium | reverse complement strand
CCCCTATTGGGCTCGATCTTATGTCTTTTTTGAACTGACTCTTTTAAAGGCCTGAACGCTCACATAAATTGACCCGGCTTCGCTCATCAAAAATGACCCACCTCTCTATGCAATAACCCCTAAAAAAATCCAAACGGAAAGCGCTACCATTACCTCATTGAGATTGAGGTTTTATGGAAAGAAAAAGAGCTTGTATACACTGTCACCGCTTATTTGCCCTCGTACGTAATCCACAACAACAATTTTGTAGCCATCGATTATGCCAAAACATGCGTAAATCCAACTGGCATCGTGCAAAGCATAAACAGGATTCTGATTACCGTGGAAATCAGAGTCAGGCCTGTAAACGATGGAGGAAGAAAAACCCTAATTATTGGAAGCAATATCGTGCGACTCATCCTGACTATACGGATAGCAATCGACAGAAGCAAAAGCAGCACAAACAGATGCGTCGCAAAAAGCCACTTTGCAGTGAGACGTCACAGTTTGCAAACAGCGACGCGTTAATCGTAAAAATATCTGTCATTACAAACGGTTATTCATATTACAAATAGCTATTTGCAAAAAAAAGGAGTTTGCAAACATCCTACTTTATAGGGAAACGCAGATAAGCCTGGTATTGAGGCCTCATAGGCAAATTTAAACAACAAGCCCAGGAATCTGAACCATGGATAAGATTGCGAATAAACAGGTCATGACCATTGAGCACCACTGCCTCCTTATGCGGTACGCTCATTTACATGCACAAAACCACAGGGCAATAGAAAAACTGATGGGATCAATTGAACAACATGGGCAATTGATGCCAGTCGTGATCGTGCCAGAGGCCGTCCATCAATGGGTGCTGATTGANNTTGAGGCTGAAGTGTGGGACTGCGATACCACAGAAGCTTTGCTCATGATATTAAGAAGCCTTCCGACTCGTTCGTCAGGGGTTTTTGAAGAAGCGCTTTTACTTCATGAGCTGCATAACCAACATGGCCTTTCTCAAAATGATTTGGCAACGCGTGTTGGGCATGATCAAAGCTGGATTAGCCGTAGGTTATCTTTAGTAGACCATCTTCCTGATTCTGTGCTGAAAGTATTATTGCAAGGTATATCACAAGGTTCCCTATCCTTATGGGTTTCTGTGCGGGTTTTAGCCCCTATGGCGCGCGCCATACCCGAACATGCGCAATGCCTGTTAACCTATCTCCTGAAGCACACCCATACTACCCGCGAGATGAAAACTTTTTACGATTACTACCAAAAATCTAACCATCCCGCACGCGCCAAAATGGTGGATAATCCTGAATTATTCTTTAAAACTCAAAGATTTCTAGAAACTCAAAAGCAAGCGACTGCCTTAAAAAAGGGGCCAGAAGGAGAATGGCAATATAAGTGCCACTCTCTCACCACCCTTTTATCAGAATTAGCTGTATTAGCCCAAAGTGTTTTTTTTAGGCAAAAGCCAGAAAATTGTCGCCAACCTTTACAGGAATTTAAGAAGGCAACAGACAAATTTGATGAACTAACCAAAACAATAGGAGAATTAACAAATGTTACCCAAAGAGCTTCGTCAGACAATTAATGCCCTCCACCAGCGTAAAAAAAGCAATCGTGAAATTGCTAAATTGCTTAAGATATCCAGAAACACTGTTAAAACGAGGGTTGGCCACTAACTGTGTATCCCACCTAACACCAGAAAAAGTCAAGAAGCAGAAATCCAACCCCTCTTACGAGAAACTTTTACACGCTGTCTTGGTAATGCTGTTCGTATCAAAGAAGTTCTCGAAGAAGAGTATGGCATTGATGTTGCTTACAGCACGCTTACCCGGTGTATTCAAAATACTGAACTTCGTGGGTCCCCTAAAAGGGTGGGAGAGTATTGCTTTGAACCCGGTGTTGAAATGCAACACGACACCTCTCCCCATTGGCTCATATGTGGAGGAAAAAAGATTAAAGCTCAGTGTGCTTCTCTGATTTTAGGATATAGTCGAAAATTATTCGTGCAATACTACCCCTGCTTTACCAGGTTTGAGGCGAAGACATTTCTTAAGGCAGGCATAGAGTTTATGTTAGGAAGTTGCCGACGTTGTATTATCGATAATACAAGCGTTGTTTTATCGGCAGGCAGTGGTTTTAACGCCGTAATCTCCCCAGAAATGCTGACGTTCGCTCGTATGTACGGATTCGAGTTTGTCGCTCATCGCATCAGTGACCCCGATAGGAAGGGTAAGTGCGAGAAGCAATTTTTTTACGTTGAGACAAACTTTCTAGCAGGGAGAACGTTTAAAAATTGGAACGATCTCAATCATCAAGCTAAATGCTGGTGTCTTAAGGCAAACCAAAAGGAAAAGCGTATTTTAGGCATGGCTCCTGACACTGCCTTTATACAAGAAAAACCTTATCTTATTCCGCTGCCTGAGATTCTACCGCCTATATATGAGCACTATCAACGCCTTGTTGACTCTAAAGGCTATGTAAATTTAGACACAAATCGATATTCTGCACCAGAAAAGTTAATTGGAAAAACATTGGATGTCTATAAGTATCCAGAGACCGTGCGCTTCTTTTACAAACACCAAGAGATCGTCGTTCATCCTCGTCTATCAGAAAAACGGTTCGAGTATAGCCGACTCCCAGGACACCATTTTAAAAACGAGAAGAAGAGGGTTCATCAAGGTGCAAACAATATGGAGGCTGCTCTACGGGGACACTGTGACCTTTTAGATCAATATACCGCGGCTCTTAGGAAACACGTGCGAGGAAGCGGCTATAGGTCCCTCAATCGATTGTTAAATCTTAAAAGGACATATCCAGCAGAAGCTTTTCTCTGTGCTCTGAAAAAAGCTCATCAATATGGGCTTTATGATTTAAATCGCTTTGAAGATTTGATTATCAAGTCAGTTGCTGGAAACTATTTTAATTTAGAGGAGGAATAAAGCATGAGAGAAAAGATCCATCTCTTGTTAGATCAATTACGTCTTCAAGGAATAGCGACATGCTTGGATGAAGTATTAAATGATGCAGAAAAGAAAGGGACTGCCATTAGCGATGTGTTGGTAGATTTATTGGAGACTGAGTACCGCATTCAACAAGAACATGCTTTGGAAAGCCGTATTAAACGAGCTAAATTACCCTGGTCCTGGACAATAGATACTTTCCCTTTTCAAGACCAACCTGGTGTCAATAAAACCCAAATTATGGGTTTAGCCAAACTGACCTTTATTGAACGTAACGAGAACGTTATTTTTATTGGCAAAACAGGAACAGGAAAATCTGGACTTGCGATGAGCCTGTTGCGTTTGGCTGTACTCAATGGCTCTCGGGGTCGATTTTATAATGCCCAAGACATGCTTAATGAGCTGTATGCTTCTCTTGCAGATAGAACGACTTCAAAATTATTAAACACCTTGTCCAACTATGATGTCATCGTGATAGATGAGTTGGGATACCTGACCCTCACGCCTGAGCAAATTAATATCTTTTTTAAGCTGATTGACATGCGCTATCAAAAAAAGACAACCATTATCACTACCAATCTTGACTTTGAGGCGTGGTATGAAGTCTTCAAGCACAAGGAACTGGTTGATGCGATGTTGGATAGACTGAAGCATAATTGCACGATTATTCATATTGATGGCCCAAGTTTGAGATCTCCAAAGCCTTCAGAAAAGTAACCAAAAAATAAAAAAAACCATGAAAATTCAGCCCCTCAACAAGGAAAAACCAATGAATATTACTAACTTTGAAGACCTTCCTGATCTTCCAACTTTAGAAGATGAATCGGCCGCCCACTTGAGCGAATTTTTTTACGAGCTCGCAGGTGCGTTTGAAAACCATTATTACGGACAAATCCAGCGTTATTATGANNCTAAAAGAAGAGAAAAACGCCAACATTGAGGAGGGCGTTGATATGCAAGACGATGAACTTGATTTTTAGTCATACGCCTTGGTGCCAATCCTGCATTCGTACATCCCCCGAAGAAACCCCTTCGGGGGTTTTACTTATACCCCCTTTAAATCGCTCTTACAGACCTGCAGAGAGGGAGATCGCGGGCTCTTCTGCTTTCTTTCTTCCTATCCTTTGCTATCCCCTCTCATGCCGCATTATATGCCCCCTCACATCGACCATCAATTACCGTGACTAAACCTTCAAATAATTTGCTCGCACTCAACCTAAACTGAGCACATTACATTTAATGGTCTAACTTCTATTTTTAATCAAACTATTTGAGGGGGGCTCATTGCCGCCCCCCNNGCTAGGATATTTCCAACAAGAATAATGAGTGAAAATCAGATAGTTTATTAGTCATGGCGTCTTACCTTCTTTGAGATGGAGCCATTACCCAAAAAAGTTCTCTTCAAAAACCTTCAATGAAGGGGGGGGGTAAAATGGATATTCTTGCGCAGTTGCTGGGTCAATTTTAATGAGTACAAATGGATCAATTTACGTGAGCGTTCAGGCACTACCCGTCACTTTTTGATAATGCATTGAAAAGCAATAAGAAATAGTTTAATATTTTGTAAACTTCCTCAGCAAAAAGAT
>PLEQ01000257.1 GCA_003136475.1 Deltaproteobacteria bacterium | reverse complement strand
AGGATGAACCCTATCAAGGCTACAATCTGATTCTTGGACGTCTGGCTAGAAAACCAAAAAATAAAGGTCCATCCGAGCGTAAGTGAGGAAGTGCAGATTTGGATTGCTAAAGGAAGTCGCGACGGATATCCACCTTAGAAACTCTGAGCGGTAGCGCAGCTATCACCGCGTCTTCTTCTAAAATGTCCTTGCCCAACCCTTTGCGGATTGCAGGCTGATAGATGATCGGCGTCGGTTTGTTAGACTTCAAACTTGCGACGAGGGAAGGGATTTCCGAGCTGTCACTCACAATCGCTACGTAGAAATTTTCAAACTGCCAATACTTCTTAATCGCTCGATTGACATCTGCCACGGTGAGCTTATCCATCAGAGTCGTCATTTCAAGAACATAGTCTTTGCGACCATACAGAGTACCATCCATGCGAAATCCTAGGCGCGCACTCTGTGTTTCGACGTAGCGTTGCAGGTTACCCTTTACGAAACCCCGAAGCCGTTCGAAATCTTCAGCTTTGATGCCATCGTTGACAAGCTTTTTGAGTTCAAAGAGCGCGAGACGAATCGCAAAGAGCGTGTTGCCTTCCGTAGTGTCTTTCAAATCCGGATTTTGCTGAAATTGTTTTGCCACTTGCACGGGACGTATCCAGATGCTGAAATAGTTTTGCTGGCGTGGGGTTCCCGCTTCTTGCTGGAGCCTGAAACCTGCTTCCGGAAACCATTCCAGGTAGGAATAGTCTCCGTAATTGAGACCGCGTATTTGCCGCATGCGTTTGAACAGCTGCCCATGATTGGGCATGCGATGTTCACCAAAGTAGGAATTGGCAATCAACAAAGCTGCGAAGTCGTCGCTGCGACGGTCCACGGACCAGGGAAAACCCATGAATATAGCGGAGCCAAAGGTGCCGGGTTTGTCGACGAGCAAGACCTCAATGCCATTGGGCAGCCGTGGGATCGGTAGAGGAGCTGCCTCAGCAAGTTTCGTGCTAGGGAGCGTTTGCATATCCGCAAGGACTTGATTTTTGAACTTTGCATCGTAGTGACCAGCAAGTCCAATAATGAGGCGGTCTTTGGTAAAATTTTGCGCATAGAAATTTTTGACATCGTCCAAGGTGATTTTTTGTAAAGCCGGTTCGTTGCCAACTGTCGTATGCGCATAGGGATGGCTCGCACCAAAAAGTCCCCACTCCAAGACAATTTTACTTAAGTCTTCGTCGTCATTGGTGCGGAGATCATTCAAGTAGCTGAGCGAGAGCTTTTTGCGCCGCTGAAAGTCGTCCTCGGAAAAACGGGGGTGTAAAATCACATCGCGCAACACGCCGTAGAATTGTTCACTGTGATCCTTGTGTCCGGTCACCGTAAAGATGGTGACTTCTTTATCCACAGAGCAATCAATCGAAACAGCCATGGGATAGAGTCGTTCCTCGAGTTGCTGATTGCTATATTTTTGGGAAGCTTGAACAGCTAGCGAAGCGGTCAAGTAGCTGAGACCAAATTTGTCGACGGGATCATGCCGCGAGCCAACTTTGAACATAAGTCGAATGCTGAGCAAGGGGCTGCTAGCATTTGGAATTTCGACGACATCCAAAGCCATTGCGGACGAAGCTAAAATCAGGAACACGAGAGTTGAAAAAAAATGCGTCATGGCATGTTCTCCTTAGCCGGACTTAGAGTCACAATGGTTCGAGTACTACTCAATAGATATTTTTGCGCTATTTGTCTGAGATCTTCGGGCTTGAGTTTTTCAATGTTGAGCATCATTTTTTTGAACGAACTTGGATCGCCAGTCAGAGCCAAGTAGTTGCCAAGCGTGCTCGCAAGTTTGAGAGGCGTCGTTAAGCTATTCAATCTTCCATATTTAAAAGCGGATTTGACGCGATCGAGATCCGCTTGGGTGATGAGTTGGGTGCGAATCTTCGTGAGAGACTCTTCAATAGCTGTTTGCACGGAATTCATATCTTTTTCATCAAAGAGTTCAGCACCCATCGTGATGAGAAAAGGGTCGCGTGTCGGGGGACTTCCATAAAAGAGATGTTTCACTTTTTTCTCGTCCATCACCAGTTTGCGATGCAAAGGTGAGATGTCGGAAAACTCTAATTCGAGAAGAATGCTAAGCGCAACATAGTCGAGATTAGCGTCACTATAAGCGGGTCCCTTGAAGACCATTTTAAAGATCGTGTTTTTGCCACGGAAAGCGATATGGTCGCGCAGCTCCCGCACTTGCCGAGCATCGCTTGGGATTAAGGATCGGAAGCCCGTGCGTTGCCAGTCACCAAAATATTTTTTAGCAAGCTTGAGATTCTGGGCCGGATTCACATCTCCTACCACTAAGAGGCTGATGTTATTGGGTCTGTAGAAACGTTCGAAGAACTGTCGGGAGTACGCATATTGGTTTGGCATGTTTTTGATGTCTTCGAGAAAGCCCATTACCGAATGTCTATAAGGATGGTGTTTGAAGGCCAGGCTCAAAGTCTTTTCTTCGAGCTGCATATAAGGGTTCGCAAAATTTTTGGTATATTCCCCAAGCACCGCCTGCGCTTCCGTTTTGAAAACTTGTTCGGAATATTGCAAATTGCGAAAGCGGTCACTTTCCAGGTCAAAGAGTTTCTCCAAACAGGCGCTGTTGGCGACCGTATAAAAAACAGTTGTATCGCGACTGGTGGACGCATTGAAGGTGCCGGCGCAGCTTTGCATAATCGTAGTATATTGATCGGGTGAAAAACGGGTGGTGCCTCGAAACATCATATGTTCGAAAAAATGGGCAAAGCCCGTCTTGCCCTGCTCAAGCTGATCGCGTGAGCCTACCCGCACAACGATGTAGAACGCGACAGTGCCCGGACTGTCGAAGGGTACGCTGATGACTTGCAAGCCATTGCCAAGCTGCGTGCTTTGAATAGGATACGGAAAGAAATCATCCGCATAAGCAGGGTGGACACTGGAGAAAAAAGTGCACGCCAGCATTAGGAGGGAGATCGCTGACAATTGAGTTCGCGTGCTCATGGGAAAGTCCTCTTCTTTTTGAATTTTTGCAGTGGTTTTAGCTAGTTTTGAGCGCTTTGGCTCGTGAACCTATTTCCATGATATCTGCCTGAGACCATCCTCACCAGTTAGGAATGATAGCGTAAGATACGTTTCGCCTAGGCTCTAGTCTTTTTCGTGTCAATGGCTGAATTTTGGTGCTACACCTACGTCTATTCGCGCCCCAAATTTCGTCCCATAAGGTTAGACTATGAGAAGCTCCACTCTCTATATTTTTTCTTTAATTTTCATAAGCTTATCTTTGAATTTCGTGAGCCTTGGCTGGAGCCAAGCTGAGGTTCAACTGTGCCGTGAGCTCTACACAAAAGAGTCTCGCATAGGGGAGGGCTTTAATAAAAGGGTTTACCACGTGGGCGAGAAAAAGCCCGATGGCAGCTGTTGGGCTGAAGACTGTGGCCCTATGGTGGTTAAAGAACTTGCGGAAAAGTTCCAGATGGCGACGGAAGCCGCAGACATAACGAAGCTTGCGATAAAGTTGGGGATTGCTCCTCCGCTCTTTGCCCAAGGCACTTGCCAAGATGAGCATCGCATTCTAAGTTTTGAAATCGAACGATTCGGCAC
>PLEQ01000465.1 GCA_003136475.1 Deltaproteobacteria bacterium | reverse complement strand
ACTATTTAAATGAGACAGCCCTGTTAGCTGGTTAATCTTAGGTAATTCTTAAAATCCTAAGTCTAGATTCACGATCTTACTCTAAAGGAGGTACGCATGTACGGAAGAACGGTATCATTCACTCTTAAATGGGTCGTCATTTTTTTTGCTTATCTTTTGCCTTTGAAAGGTTTAGCGAACCGCAACTGGGTGCATTTAAATTCCAAGGAGTTATCAGTTGATAAAACTACGTGGGAAGAAGATGGTCAATTGTATAATAATATTATAGACGGAAGAGGTATTGTCGTCTTTCGAATTACAGACGCGTTCTTTCCTTCCTTCTACACTAAACTGCAGAAAGCTCAAGAATCTGGGGTTTGCCTGAGTATCGATAGCTCAATTGTTTTCTTTGAGAGTAGAAGGCACGTTCGAGACGGAATCAGGGTTTCCAGTCGTGAAAATCCAATTTCTTGTTGTAAGAAAGACTACATAGTCATTCTGGAGCCATCCCAACTTAAAATTAGCGGATTTTTTACCAAGAAGATGACAATTAAGGTGGGGAAAAGTGCCTTAAAATTTAGTATAAGGAAAGAAGAAATGGTTAACGCAATCCAGCTAAAAAAAAATCGGGCCGCTAACTTTAAAAAACGTCTACAAATTAATCTTGATATGTTTACAAAATTTAAAAGCCATCCTGATGCTTTTTTTAACATAGATAAAGCCATAGAGTTAGTCGATGCAGTCGAAGACACTGAGTCACAGATGGCTAAGATTGAGCACTACGGAAACCTTCACCAACTTTATGTTCAAGCTCAAGGCGGACAGGGAGTCTAGGAAGAGTAAGAGTTCCCGCCACCTGAGACCCGCGTCCTAATGGACGGATTTAGCAANNACCCACTTGCGACCACGACCGCCACCTTGCGGTAACAGATCAGCAATGAATCTATTTCCCAATCTCAGTCGATAGACTGACAAATTTCAGTCATCCTTGCGCAAGTAGGGACCCCATTTGGGATCTTCGGATGAATAGAGGCCGGTGGAAATCACTCGCTGGTCGCTACCGTCGGCACTCATCATGAAAAGTTGGTTGCGGCCGCGGTCTGAGGCCGTGCCAACGCGACTGGAGTGAAAGACGAGCATCTGTCCGTTGGGTGAAAACGACGGACTTTTGTTATCACCGGATTGTAAGGTGAGACGTTCGAGTTTGGACCCATCATAATTCATCAGAAAAATATCGAAGCGATTAATATCTTTGTCAAAGCCAGCAAACGCGATTTTTTGAGAGTCGGGTGACCAAGTCGGCATAGCATTCCACCAGCCTGCGTAAGTGAGGCGAGCATCACCTTTGACTTTAACGTCTGTGAAATCGCTGTTCCAAACAAGTTCGGCTCGGAAAAGATGCGGATTGCCATAACGGCCTGAAGCGTAGGCGAGCCACTTCCCGTCAGGTGAAAAGATGGGGTCGACATCGATGCCGTGCCCCACAATAAATGGGCGCCGTATTCCGCCACCGGGTGGCACTAGATAGATTTCAGATTTGCCGGAACGCTCAGCATTGCCTTCGGTGATCTGGGTATAAACGATAAGCTTAGCGTTCGGTGAGAATTTGCCACCGCTATTCATGGTGCCTTTGTTGCCAGAGGCAAGACCCGGAATCAGTGCTGTTTTCTTGGTGCGAATATCTTGCTGGTAGATATTGGGCTTGCCACTTTCATACGAGGTGAAGACGACCTTAGTTCCCGTAGGATCCCACGACGGTGAGATATGAATGGCCGAGGACTTGGTGAGCTGTTCGACATTGTGCCCATCAGGATCACAAATAAAGATTTCGCGTGCCGAACTTTTGGTCTTCTTGCCGGCAAATACGATCTTCGACTGAAAGATGCCCGGTTTGCCGGTGTAGCTTTCCAGCAAGTAGTCGATGTAGCGTTTTAAAGCACTATAGAGCTGCTCCTCGGAGCGAATCTCATAACGCTTCTTATCCAAGACGCGACCTCTATAAACATCGATACCGGTCAGTTCGAGCATGGCAAATTTGCCAACCTTGTGAAATTTACCTTTCACAACCGTGTCGACGCTGATCATGCGCCAAAAAGCGAGTTCGTCGAGTTTCTCTTGCTCGCCTTTCCCGGTGAAAGCGTCTTGAGCAATAGTTTTGAAGAAGCCGGTAAATTGCAGAAGAAAAGGCATATCCTCTTTAGCCTGTTTTTGAAAGCTAAGAAGCTCATTGTCCGTAGGGATTTCTAATGCGAAGTCCGGAATGGCAACGATCAGTTTGCGAAAACTCGGATTGTCGATATTGATGGTTCGCGGTCCATTTCCGTAGTTTTCAGGTGCTGAGCTTGCGGCCGGGGTGGAGCCTGGTGACGCCGGGCTTGGCTCGGGTACCTTAGCTGTGTCACTTGGCGCTGCCACAACACTCGTAAGATGCAGCATGAAAATTACAGAAGCGAGAATTTTATAGAGATGCGTCATGATTATTGTCCCACGAGTTTCGTTTCAAAGGGTAATACGATGACCTTTCCCACCCATTCCGGCGGCGGGGTTGGAAAGGGTGCGGCTTTTTCAACCGTCTTGAGTGCCAGTTGGTCAAAGATCGGATTCTGCGACGAGCTTACGAGCGAGAGTTTGGCAATGCCCCCCTGCTCGCTTAAGACGAGTTCAACAACCGCTTTGATATGGGTGTTCTTTAGCTCATAGATTTCAGGAAGGGCATAGTTTCTTTGTATCCATACCTTGACAACCGAGGCGTAGCCCGACTTGGTTGTGCCGATGCTCAATATGCCATGGAGTTGCTCGGTTTCCAGCTCTTTTTTGCGCTCTTTGAGATTGTCGGAAAGGAGCGAGGGCTTCTCGTGGCTCTTTTCCTTGGTTTTTTGACGGTTCACTTCCTTGATGAGACGCTCGAGGGCAATCTTGGTCGCCTCTTCGTCCTTCTGATGGTCGATTTGAATTTTAGGCTCCTCTTCAGCAGGCGCTTTTTTTTCTTCCAAGGCTAGGTCTTCAGGTTTTTCTGGTCTTTCAATGTCAAACCTCTTAGGCACCTGGGGTAGGAGTGGGGCAGGGGGTAGGGGCGGTGGTTCAACGTGGGTATTGGGTTGAGTATCGAGACTGATCAAATCAATATCGATCGAACCCTCATCCAGGNNAGTATATGCACGCATAGGGAGCTTATGAGGAACCATTTGAGTAGGCTCAATTCGCTCTTGGCATTCTGCTCGGATGACTGTGTATGCACAGCATTTCCCCAAGACACTTAGTCTTTATGAGCCGACGGTGGCGTGGTGAGCATGCCGATCTTGTCCACTCCTGCCAATTTGGCCGCAGACATGGCGTCAACGACACGTCCATAAGCCACGTTCTTGTCAGCACGGATGAATAAGTTCTTCTCTTTTTTAACGGCAAAAATAGCAGCAAAACGGCTAGTTAGCTTGTTAGCAGGAATTTTGACTTTATCCAGATAGAAATGACCTTCGGAGCTTATTGTCAAGATGACGCGAGCGCCATCAACATTTTGGCCTTTAGCATGACTGACTGGCAAATTGACATTGATACCACGGATGGAGAGCGGTGCGGCAATCATGAAGGTAATCAGCAAAACCAACATAATATCGACGAGCGGGATGATATTGATCTGTGCGAGATCCTCCAGCTCTTCATTGTTGCCGTCAAAGCCAACGGTTCCAAAAGACATAGGTCAAACTCCTGGGCTTAAACGGCCAGTTTCAGGGGATGGAGAGTGCTGTTTAGCGCGGTCCGAGACAAAATAACGCTCGATGATATTCAAAAAATCGGCTGAAAAAATATCGATGGTGCAGATCAGTCCACGAATTTTCTGACTTGCAATATTGTAGCCGATAACCGCAGGAATCGCAGCAGCCAGACCGAAGGCCGTGGCAATCAAGGCCTCGGAAATGCCTGGGGCGACGGTGGCGAGACTCGTGCTGCCGGATTGCGCAATCCCCTCAAATGACGACATGATNNCCGAATAGGCCGATGAAAGGACAGGATGAGGCGCTGATTGCCAAAAATGATAAAAAACGTTCCAATTGTCGCCGTTCAGAAATTTTAGCCTTGTACAGGGAGCGTTTCAAATTATCCATCGCCCCGGCCACAGCCATTTCTGGCAGAGTCACTTGGTCTTTGAGATGACTATTGCGGATGAGTTCCGAGTAGCCGGATCGAAAAACTTCGCGAAGGGGACTGTAGGAAAACTCGGCCAGGCGACCGTTAAGTTCCTTGAGCGAACGACTCTCCCAAAAAACATGCAGGAAGGCTCGGCTTCGTTTGTCGAGTCTGCGCAGATAGATCCACTTGGCAAAGAAAATCGCCCGGGTGGCAATACTCATAAGCAAGAGTATAAATAAAACCCCAAACACGATGGGACCGCCGGACTGAAAACTGCGTTCGATGATGGTCGAGTTGCTGTTGATGTTGGAAATATGGACATCCATTTGCGCTTCGGCAGAGGGGGCAGCGGCTTCTCTCTCCATTCTGTTCGCGAAGCTCAGCCCAGAATGCACACACAACAGACACAAAACTAAGCCTAGAATTTTTTGCATGAATCTCTCCAGTCCCCTCGTCGCTCAGGATTTTTACTGCACCAGCACTCTCTCAAGTATCCTGCTCTCATGCCCCGGCGGGAGAGGCCGTGCAACTTAGGTCCGTTGCCCCAGCGGCACATACTCTTGTAAGGCGTCACCCGTATACACTTGACGGGGACGACCGATGCGGTCTTCGCCTTGCAAATGCATTTCACGCCAATGAGCGATCCAACCTGGCAGGCGCCCCAAGGAGAACATGACAGTGTACATGTTTTTGGGAATACCTAGGGCTCGATACATGATACCGGAATAAAAATCCACATTCGGATACAATTTACGCTCCACAAAATACGGATCGCGCAGAGCTTCTTCTTCAAGGCGTTTGGCGATATCTAAGAGCGGGTCTTTGCGTTTCATCTTGGCTAGGAGTTTATCGCAGGCCTTTTTAATCACACGGGCGCGGGGATCATAATTCTTGTAAACACGGTGGCCGAAGCCCATTAATTTTTTGCCGCTGTTCTTGTCTTTNNAAAGCCCATCAAGCGGAAAGAACTGTTCTTATCTTTTGCAGCGCGGACTGCGGCATTCACATCGTTGCCGTTTTTCTCAATTTCTTCGAGCATCTCGACCACTTCCTGGTTGGCTCCGCCGTGTTTAGGCCCCCAAAGTGCGCAGATGCCGGCGGCGATCGATGCAAAAAGATTGGCTTCGGACGAACCCACCAAACGGACGGTGGAGGTCGAACAGTTTTGCTCATGGTCGGCGTGGAGGATCAGTAACAAGTTCAAGGCGTCCACGGCATCCGGATCGATTTCGTACGGCTCCGTCGGGAGCGCAAACATCATGTAGAGAAAATTCTCGCAAAAACTGAGAGAGTTCTTCGGATAGACCACCGGTTGGCCAATGGATTTTTTGAAAGAGTAGGCAGCGATCGTTCGCAACTTCGAGAGAACGCGCGGCACTAGGAAATCAACCTGCTCCTTGTTTTTGGGATCAAGCGCATCCGGGTAGTACGCGGACAGCGAGCACAGCATCGACGACAAGATGGCCATCGGATGGGCGGTTGAGGGATAGCCGTCGTAGAAATGCAGCATATCCTCGTGGATCAGCGAGTGGTAACGCAAAAGATCACTAAATGTAGACAACTCATCTTTGTTCGGCAGATGGCCGTAGATGAGAAGGAAGCTGGTCTCGACAAAGGTTGATTTTTCCGCCACGACTTCGATTGGAATACCGCGGTAGCGGAGTATGCCCTTGTCACCGTCGATATAAGTGATGGAACTCAAGCAAGAGCCAGTATTTCCATAGCCCGAATCCAGTGTAATGTAGCCGGTGTCTTGGAGCAGCTTTCGGATATCGATGGCTTTTTCCTGGTAAGTACCAGTAACAACGGGGAAGAAATACGACTTGTTGCCAATCTTGAGCTCGACCGTTTCACTCATAATTTCTCCTGTCTAATTCCTTGGCGCTTATCTGCAGCTACAATGTGAATAAAGATTCACCGATTTCCAAATAAGCCGAATCTCTATATAAAACATCCACAGTGTAAGAGCTAATCCAAGTTGACTCAATAGCGATCACAAGGCCACAGTATGAAGGTTAAAAAACTTTTCTTGATCGATGCGATGGCTATGGCCTTTCGCAGCTACCACGCAATGAGAATGCGCCAGCTTGTTACGTCAAAAGGTCTTCCCACTTCTGCGATTTATGGAACTCTCACCATTCTTATGAAACTCATGGATGATGAGAAGCCTGACTATATCATGATTGCGTGTGATTCGCGTGAAGACACCTTCCGACATGACATGTATGAGGACTATAAAGCCAACCGCACGGAATTCCCTGAGGACCTAGGTCTCCAGATGCCCTATTTTTTCCGCATGTTTGAGGTCCTTGGTATTCCGATGATTCGCATCCCAGGTTTTGAAGCTGATGACATTATTGGCTCGCTTGTCACCCAACTCGCCTCAGCCGACTTGCACTGCTATATCGTGTCTGGTGATAAAGATTTCATGCAGCTCATCAATGAAAACGTCTGGCTGTATTCGCCGCAAAAGGGTGGCAAGGTTAAGCTCGTCGATAGCGCGGGTGTGCGTGAGCGTTTTGCGTGCAGTCCCGCCCAAGTGACGGATGTTTTATCGCTTATGGGGGATTCCAGCGATAACGTGCCTGGTGTGCATGGCATCGGTGAAAAAGGTGCGATGAAGCTGATCGAGGAATTTCATAGCCTCGAAAATCTCTACGCGCATATCGATGAGGTTCGTAACCAGCGTCAGAAAGAGGCACTTCTGCAGCACCGGCATGAAGCTTTTCTCTCCAAGGAATTGGTGACTATAAAAAAAGATATCGTTTTTGAACTGGCATTGAGTGATATGGAAGCCAACTGGGAGACAGCGCTTGGCCATGGCAATGTTTTAGAGTTTCTCGAGGAACTGGAATTTCGCACGCTTATCAAGCGCATTCAGGATAAGGCCGGCCCCAAGCGCGAACCACGCAAGACCTTAAAGCTCGGGAGTCCCACGCGCAAGACCCTGGCCGAGCTGCTTGAAAGCTATGGCACAGACCCGCACCCGCATCACTATCAGGCCGTGCAGGATCGTACGCAATTGGCAAAACTCGTCGCAGCGCTGCAGGCCTGTCAAGAGTTCGCCTTTGATACGGAGACAAGCGGTCTCGATAGCATTAACGATCGTGCGATCGGGGTGAGCTTCGCCCTGGCCGCCGGCGAAGCGTACTACGTATCCCTTCTTGCTAAAGACCTGCAGGATATAACGATCGACGACATTTTTGCTGGGCTGCGTCCGATCTTTCAGGATCCCCACAAAAAGAAACTCGCGCACAATCTCAAATTTGACCTGCAGATGCTTGGCAACTGCGGGCTGCAAGTCCACGGACCTTTTGGCGATACCATGCTGGCTTCGTTTTTGCTCGACTCCACAGCTTCCCACGGGATGGATGCGCTGGCGCGGCGCATGCTCAATGTGAACAAAATTCCGACGACCGAGCTCATGGGACCCAAGAACACCATCCCGAAGTCGGAAGTGGATTCAGAAGTCCTTACGTATTATGCCTGCGAAGATGCCGACTACTGCCTACGTTTGCATCAGGCCTTTAGCCCGCTTTTGGCAGGAGAAGGTTTGCAGAAACTTTACGAGGAGCTTGAAGTTCCCCTCGCGCAGATTCTCGCAAACATGGAGCAGAGTGGCATTTATGTGAACGTCGAGACCCTGCACGGCCTTTCTCAGCAAATGGCAACGCGGATGCAAGAGCTTGAAGAACTGATTTTTAAGCTTGCCGGCGAATCCTTCAACTTGAATTCGCCCAAGCAGTTGCAAGTGATCATTTTCGATAAGCTCAAAATTCATGAAAAACTCGGTGTTAAAAAAATTAAGAAAACCAAGAGTGGCTTTTCGACCGATGTTTCTGTGCTTGAGGATTTGTCTGCGGATCCGCTGATTCAAAGTCTTTTGGAGTATAGAACCGTAACGAAGCTAAAAGGGACCTATACGGATACTCTCCCCTTGATGATCAACTCAAAAACGCAGCGCATCCATACGAGTTTCCATCAAGCTGGCACGGCAACCGGACGCTTGAGTTCCTCCGACCCCAACTTACAGAATATTCCCATTCGCTCCGAGATCGGTCAGAAGATACGCGGTGCCTTTGAAGGGCAGGGCGAGCTGCTGCTGGTCTCTGCCGACTATTCGCAGATTGAACTGCGTTTGTTGGCACACATCTCTGGCGATAAAAATCTGAGTCAGGCCTTTCGTGATNNAAAGACATTCATGCGGCAACGGCAGCGACGGTTTTTGGCAAAACCTTGGAAACCGTTACGCACGAGGAGCGTAGTCAGGCCAAAGCTATCAACTACGGGGTTGCCTACGGTATGGGGCCGCAACGTTTTGCGCTTACGACGGGTGTCTCTTTTTTAGAAGCGCGCAATTTTATCAGCAAGTATTTTGAAGCTTTCCCGCGTATTCGTACTTATATGGATGATGCGATTGATTTTGCGACCGTGCATGGTTTTAGCAAAACCCTGCTGGGTAGAAAGCGTCGGATCGATGGCTTGGATCAACAAGGCGGTCTTGCCCTTGTGAATGCCAAAAATATCGCCGTTAATGCGCCGATTCAAGGTACTGCTGCCGACTTGATTAAACTTGCGATGATTCGCATCGACAGAGAGATTAAACAACAAGCGCTTTCCGCAAAAATGCTCTTGCAAATTCATGATGAGCTTGTGTTTGAGTGTCATCCTCGCGAGCTCGACAGATTGATTCCGATCGTTAAAGAAGGGATGGAGGGCGCTATGAGTCTTTCTGTGCCGCTTGTCGCCGATATCGGCTATGGAAAAAATTGGTTGGAGGCCCACCATTGAATAATGAACAGACAGAAGAGCCGAAACTCCTCGCAGGCGGAAAAATAATGTCGTTATTCGAGCATCTTGCCGAATTACGAACACGCCTGGTGCGAGCGATTTCCGCAATCACCCTAGTTTTTTTAGGCTGTATTTTCTACGCGACGCCGATCATCAATTTTTTAAAAAAACCTCTGAATGCCGCCCTCCCTCTCGAAGAGGAAACGCTCCATTTTACCGGACCGCTTGAAGTTCTCTTCGCCGACATGAAAGTTGCCTTTTTTGCAGCTTTGATCCTGGCGAGTCCTTATTGGCTTTACCAGTTTTGGAAGTTCATCGAGCCAGCACTCTACGTTTCGGAACGGCGTTATGTGCTGCCGTTCGTGTGGTCCTCGGTGCTGCTTTTTGTTGCGGGGATATCGTTCAGCTTTTACTTGATCATTCCGATGTGTCTAGATTTCCTTTTGACTCTCGGGATGGAGGTGGGTCAGCCGATGATCACTGTTTCGGATTATCTATCTCTATTGATCATTATGGTTTTGGGCTTTGGCTTTGTCTTTGAAACACCGCTGATTCTTGTGCTACTGGCTTCTTTAGACGTGATCAACAGCAAGATGCTCTCAATGTATCGTAAATACGTCATCGTTCTCATTCTCATCATTGCAGCTTTGATTACTCCTCCTGATCCTGTATCGCAGCTGTCGATGGCAATTCCACTCTATATTATGTACGAGATCTCCATCCTGATCATCAGAGCGATGGAAAGAAGAAAAATGGTTCGTAAGCGTGCGGATGAGACAGGCGTCTAGGCCTACCGTAGCAGAGGCTCAGAATACGAAGTGGAGGAAGCGTGATAAGGCATCTCATACTTGCGGCTCTTTTACTGATTCTAAGTCATCCCTCCTATGCTCAACAAAACCCAGGGCCGGTTGCGTTCAAAAGTCGGGTGTGGTCCTTTGAAATGGCGCTATTGCGCTATACCGAACGTGGCTATGCCGGACACTCGGTTGACGGCATCGGTGGTAAATTCTCCATCGGCTATGGCACCGTCCGACCTACTTATTTTCTGCTTGGCAATTTTGACGTCTACCTCGGTCCTTTCGGTATCGCATTCCGTACGGTCCAACTGGATTACCAGGCAACGGGTTTCAGTGTCGTCAGTGGCAGCAGTTTGCATACGCTCTCATTGCGGGGTGAGAAATTAGGTTTTGGTGTGTTGGGAGGACTCGGTTACCAGGAGTTTTCAGGTAAGTCCTATGCCCGCAACGACGTGAATAGTCCGGTGTCTCCGACACCACTTGGTATCGTCACCGCCTACAGCAGTAAAATTGTGGTCGTCGACGCAAGCTTTGGCTTATTCCTGTCCTACGTGAAAGCATCGCGACTCGACGCCCACGACGTTGAAGATTTAATTACACGCAATGAAGGTATTATTTTTTCTCTGCAGGGGTCGCTGCCGGTCGCTTCCANNAAGCTGGGGAAACCCAAGGCGTCAATCAGAATGGATCTTTGGCAGGCTTTCGAATGATTCTGTCGTTACGCACCTTTCTTGGAACTTAGTTGAAATTGACAATACCTTAATTAGGTTTGAGCAGTCGGAGTCATCCTGCTTTTTCGCCTGCTGCCTTTACCCCAAACCTACGTACAGGTATCATTATAAATATCTACAAATATACATTGGAGCTTCCGTGCGCACAAGATTGCTTTCCATTCTTTTTGTCGTCTTAGCTTTAGAGTCTTGTATAACAGGCAGGAAAAATGACCCAGAAGCTAATCTGCCCCAAAATTCTGATCCGTATAACTGCAAAAAATACAACTCAGAGAAAGACATTGATAAACTCGTGAGTTNNATCACAAAATCTATGTCTCTCTGACAACATCACCCGAGCGATTGAAATATATTAGTACTGTTTTACGAACCGTAGATCTCGATCTTATCTCTGGAATTTTTGTCGTTCTTCCGGAGAAATTTAAAAACAAAGACCCCTACCCCGATCCCCTACCCGCTGATTTAGTCAACTTTCCAAACACGACGATATTGCGGCCATCCTTCGATATAGGGCCTGCGACTAAGATTGTTCCCGCGATTGAACATGTAAAAAGTATCGATCCCCTCTCAATCGTAATTTCAATCGATGATGACACCGTTTATCCAGTTGGAATATTTGGTGCCCTTGTATCCTTTCTTATCAAACATAATGCAAAAGTTGCTGGTGGATGGGGACAGGCAAGTGATTTTTGGCATTTGCACTCCAATAAAGTTGCATTTCGCAATTCCTGTCAATCCAATGGATTATGTGATATCGTCGAAGGTTTCGCCTCCATCGCCTACGTTGCGGAAGCGTTTCCCGTCCAAATGGTTAAAAAATTTGCTGAATCATCTATTAAGTGCAAACTGGGTGATGATATGGTCATCAACTACTCCCTTGGACGTCATCAAATCGACAGATACAAAATTGACTCAAAATACATTTCGAGAATCGTTCAATTGTATTATGGCTTCGGTGCCGACGCTCTTCATCAACAGAATACGTATGCGACATCCTATCAGACTTGTGTCGAAAAAATGGATACGCTTTGAAGCATGATCGCAAGCGTGAATTTTGCGCGACGATCTCGCAAGATCGTGCGCATAAGTGCTCGCAAGCGGCTTCGGTCAGTCGGATTCATCTCCGTGTTTTCGACGGATGCCTTCACCGCGAAACTACTATGTCTTTACCGCGGACCTACTAATAAGTATCCTCATAATTATCTATAAGTATATATAACGGAGTTGCCGTGCGACCAAGATTGTTTTCCATTCTTATTGTCTTCCTAGCGTTGGAGTTTTGTACGCACGATAAAGAGAACCAAAAACTTGACATGCCTTAAAAAAACGAACAAGAGTATGATGACTGTAAAAAATATAACTCAGCGAGTGAAATGGATAAACTCGTGAGTTGCTTGAGACACGGTGAGCAGGTGGATATTAGAAGCAATGCTGCCGTAAAGAACTATCTGCACGATCACAAAATCTATGTCTCTCTGACGACATCGCCTGAGCGACTGAAACATATTAGTACTATTTTAAGAGCTGTAGATCTCGATCTTGTCTCTGGAATTTTTGTCGTTCTTCCAGAGAAATTTAAAAACAAAGATCCCTACCCAGATCCTTTACCCAATGACTTAGTCAACTTTCCCAAAACAACGATCTTGCGGCCATCTACTGATATGGGACCTGCGACCAAAATCGTTCCAGCTATTGAATATGTAAATATCGATTCACTCAGCATCGTGATTTCGGTCGATGATGACACGGTTTATCCAGTTGGCATATTTGGTGCTCTGGCATCCTTTCTTATCGAACATCATGCAAAAGTTGCTGGTGGGATAGGAGGGCCAAGTGGCGCTTGGCATTTGCACTCCACGAAAGTTTCATTTCGCGACTTCTGTGAGATGGAAGATTTTTGTGACGTACTGGAAGGCTTTGGCGCCATCGCCTACGTTGCGGAAGCATTTCCCGTCCAAATGGTTAAAAAATT
>PLEQ01000467.1 GCA_003136475.1 Deltaproteobacteria bacterium | reverse complement strand
TTTATGGGCCGAAGATCGATATCCAATTTAAATACCTCCTGGGCCGCGAAGAAACTTTCTCAACCATCCAGGTGGACTTCCTGGCGCCAGAAAACTTCGATCTAAGCTACATCGATGAAGAGGGTAAAGCCCAGCGTCCGGTCGTCATCCATCGCGCGCCGCTCTCCACGCATGAACGTTTTATCAGCTACTTGCTTGAGTACTATGGCGGAGTTTTCCCAACCTGGCTTGCCCCAGTCCAAGTGGTTTTGATTCCGGTGAATGAAAACTGCCATAGATACTGCTCGGAATTGGAGNNACTTGAGTCAGCAGAGCTTTGGTAAAAAGATTCGGACCCACACTATGCGTAAAGTTCCCATCCTTCTCATCATTGGTAATCAGGAACTTGAACAGGGCACGGTCACTGTCCGGCGCTATGGCATTGAAAAGCAGGAATCGCTCGCCAAGCAAGACTTTGTCAGCCAAGTTCTTGAAGAGATTCGTGAACGCCGCAACACTACAGAGCCGCTTTCTTCCATTATATAGGCGCGAGATTGTACAAAGACTTACTGACGCAAGATTTGCTAAACTTTAAGCAAAAAGGACCACACACAGTAAGGANNATGAAAGGACCACACACAGTAAGGAGAAGGACACATGAACAATTATTTTAAATGGGATGTCGATCGCGACATATTAAACATTTTTGGGCCTTTCAGTATACGCTGGTACAGTTTGCTCTTTATCGCCGGCATTCTCGTTGGCAATTATATCTTCGTCCGCTTTGCTAAGCGGGAGCATAAGCCGTTTATGCTCTGCGAATCCCTTCTCTACTACATTGTGATCGGTACGGTGGTCGGTGCACGCTTAGGGCACTGCTTATTTTATGACCCTATCGGCTACCTTTCGAACCCTTTGACGATCCTCAAGATTTGGGAGGGTGGACTTGCCAGTCACGGCGGCTATGCTGGTGTTTTGGCCGCAGTCTATCTGTTCTCGCGTAAGCATCCGGAAATGAGCTTTTTCTGGATTGGGGACCGCATTGGGATCGTGTCGATCTTGGCAGGTGCCTTTATTCGATTGGGTAATTTCTTTAACTCTGAAATCGTCGGACGCGTCACCGACGTCCGTTGGGCCGTCATCTTCGCCAAAGTCGATAACTACCCACGTCACCCAACGCAAATTTATGAGGCCATTGGCTATGCGTTGATCAGTTTGGTTCTTTACCTCTGCTATCGCTTTACGCGTATGGCCAACGCACCAGGTCGGCTGCTGGGACTGGCCTGCGTTTTAGCCTTCACTTTCCGAGCGTTCATCGAGTACTTCAAAGAAAATCAAGTGCCCTTTGAGACGAACCTGCCGTTCAACATGGGACAAATCCTCAGCATCCCGTTTATCCTGGTCGGCATCATGTTGGTCTTAGGCATACAGAACAGCAAAAACTCTCATGAGGGACACAGCCGCTCTTTTGTCTAGGCTGCTCGGAAAGGCGTTCACGCTGTTGTTCGCATATGATTGACAACTACATTCGCAGTAAAATTCCTCACTACGTANNGTCCGAATACTTTGACCTTAGTGGGCCTTCTTCTTGCGGTGTTATCAGCTTGGCTCATTGCCTACCATGCTTTTCTGAGCGCACTTGGCATCTGGTACCTGAGTCGCTTGTGCGATGGCACCGATGGTATTTGGGCCCGGGCTGCTGGAAAAACCTCGGCGTTTGGCGCCTACCTCGATATCCTTTGCGATATGGCAGCGTACTCCCTGATGGTCCTTGGCTTTTATTTTTGTATGCCAGAATTAGCTAGTTCCTGGCTTACGATCTTATTTCTTTATGTCCTTTGCATCACCAGTGCTCTAGCGCTCGGAGCGCAAGAGCAAAAGCTCGGTCACGACACCCGGGATAATCGTGGCCTTCGCTTAGGAGCTGGTCTTGCCGAAGCCGGTGAAACTTCGATAGCCTACACACTCTTCTTGGTCTTTCCCGAATTTATAAAAACCCTCGCAACGCTTTGGATCCTAGCGCTCGCACTTTGTGTACTCCTCCGGAGCGTTCTCGCAGCAAGACTCTTGCGGCATTAAGACAAAAGAACGTAGTTCCACAGCCATGTATGATTCTTAGACAGCTCTCACTCAAATAATTGAAGATAGGCCCTGCGCTACTGAGACAGTCGAAAAGTTCGGATAAACGTCACCCCGAGCTTGTCGAGGGGTCGCCTCTTAGGCCCTCTGTAGTACATTTCAAAGAGATTTCATCTTAAGGAAGCGCCATTCGCTAGGTACTGTGCAAAAGGAGTATTTTTTCATGAAATGGCCAATGATTTTTTTTATCTTTTCGATCGGTGCCCTACAGCCTATTACTGCTGCAGCCCAGGGCTCGCAGCAAGAATACAAACCTCGTTACGAGACTCTGACTAAGACTGCCACCCAACAAAAAATCAAGCGTCTCCCCAAGGANNCCCCAAGGACGACCCACGTTTTCAAGAACTGACAGGGGAATTTTTGAAAGCCTACTTAGCACTGACTTTTAACTTTCCCAAAGCTACGATGCCCTACAGTCCGGATCCAAAAATTAAAAAATCTCAAATCTGGTCCTTACTATGTGAGAAAAAATTGCTCACTCTCTGCAAGGATGAGACATTCAAGAGCCAATTTAAAGCAATCTATGCCAGCGAAGAGGCTCGTTACAACTANNGACTCAAAGCAGAATTCAGTGTAGTCGAAGCTCTGCAATTCGAGCGATACCAAAGGCTGGCAGCCGAACCGAAGAACTTCGCAAGCCTTGCGGCTATCAATGCTGCTCTGGCTGAAGTGCGAAAGGAGCTAAGCGAAGCAACGCAAGCGTATGAGACCAGTTTTCAACAAACCCTCATGGGTTACCCAGAACGGCTGCTGCTTAGCAAACCGTTTATTCAGCTTATCGAAGGACAATATTATAGATCCGAAAAAATCGACATCATTCGAGCTGTAAAATTTGCTCGCGAGTCCCTGGAAGAAAATTTTCTCTTCGATTTGGTAAACCTGCTGGCTTCCTATACTGAAAGCACTCGCAAAACTTATATCAAAGGCAAGTGGGACCCAGCCCTCGATCTTCTGAAGACGCGAAACCTCGATAGTACACCTTACCAATTCTGGAGCGCTGAGACCTTGAGTCAGGCCCCTCAGCTGCCGGCTTTCTCCTTAATCCATATTCCCGAAGTCGAAAGCGAGACGGTTCTCAAGCTTTTAAAAGAGTTTCATGCCAATGATGCGAAGACCGTCAGTTTCCTCCTTCACCACAGCTACCAACGTGCAGCTTGGCAAATTCGAGACCTGGGTCAAGCGGAGCTTGCGACACGTCTGGAGGATATCATCGCCAACGAACTTCTAGCGCCTAAGAATCTCATCAGTCTCAGTCCACTAGGCGGGGGTGCCTCGACCACGCTTTCAGCCAAGTTTCGCAACGGTCTCCGCTGTGTCTTTAAGCCTAAAACCAACCCTGTCAGTAAACCTCTCGACTACATCATCAGCAGTCACGAAAAAGAAGTTGCTGCCTCAGTAATCGATCGTATGCTCGACCTGCGTATGGTGCCACTGACTATTATGGTCAAGCTACCGGATTATCCGATAGGATCCTGTCAGTACTTTGCTGAAGATACCGTACGGGCCCGTGACATGATGCCCTACGACGCTACAAACCCTACCAAATTCAAAGATCCTTACGGACGCTCGAAAAAATCCACTGATATTTTGTTCTTTGATTGGTTAATTGAGAACTATGATCGCAATGTCGACAATTTTCTACTCAGCGCTGATGGACGCCTTACGCTTATCGACCATGGTTTCACCTTCAAACGTCTGATCAACCCCCTGCCGGACTGGAAAGAACTTCAAACGATGCTGCCGTCTCGCAGCATTTATGAAAAACTTGTCGCGCTCGAGCAAAATCCTGACTTGCTCCGCAAGCAGCTTAGGCCCCTGCTCTTTGATTATCATATCAATGCTATGCTAGAGAAAATACGCCACACCATACAAATGATCCAAAAGCACAAAGCGTACTAGACTTCGAGTGGCGGATGAGAATTGCGTCTAAGAAGCTGTTTGAAAAGTGNNGGGCTTTTCAAACAGCTTCTAAGGCGAAAAGTTGGCTTTTGCTAGCTTGGATTTTTAGCCCGCATAGCCTGTATAAGGCTGGGCAAGGAAGTTTTATTTCTGGCTGCAGTAGCAACGATGCCGTCGTAGACAACTTTGGCAAAAAGTGCTGTTGAGGTTTGCCATTCTTCATTTTTTTCAAGCTCCTTAAATTCATCCGCTAGCGCAGTTTTAAAAGCAAGTGGGTCCTGAAAAATAGCAATAAGTTTGGAGCTCAGCTTATAAGCCAAATCTTTGGCATTTTCCTCTTCATCCGAATGGTCAACCAGCTCAGCTTGCTTCGGCAACGCACCCAAGGTCTGGCTATGCTGAAGGAATAGCAAAGTATTTTCACCAATTAGGGACGCCTCTTCGTAGCTGTCCTCGTAGCGTTCGCTTGATTTTGTTTCCTCAGAAGGTTCAAGCAACAGAGCTTCTAAAGCTTTTGGGTTCTCAAGCAACTCAGTGATTTNNAAAGAGCGATTCTTCATTAAGTACCTTAGTGTCTTCTTCAAGTTCAAAGCTGTTAAAAATCTCTTTGCTATTCGAGAAGGACATCAAGGAAGCTTTGTAGTCAAACTTCTCTTCTTCTGTTAGCCAGCCAAAATATTGCTTGCGATGCTGGTTCAGCTTTAGGAAATTAACATAGTCATTAATGGTCAGAAGAATAGCGCGCACGCCAGGATTCGGATCCTTCATTACCATATATTTGACAAATGAGTGCTCCTCGTCCGATATGCTGACCTCGTAGTCCTCAACTAATGCCTCGAAATGTTTTTTTGCGATACTGAGTTTTTTATCCAGAGCAAAGGGTGGGAAAACCAGCGTCTTCATACGCGAAGCCAAGGCTTTATTTTT
>PLEQ01000140.1 GCA_003136475.1 Deltaproteobacteria bacterium | reverse complement strand
ACGTCGAACATCTCACCTTTTTTCCCTGGGAGAAGGATCGTAGAGTCGTTGTGTACATTCTTAAACGCTTGCTTCGCAGCGTTGTCAGCTCTCATACCCTTATTTGCTTGTCCCCTGTACTGCTGCGGTCCTGTTCCATTATCGGTCTCACCATTTTCAATCATGGCGTTAGGGTCACAGAATACAACCGTGAGTGCGGTTCCCTTGCGATCCAGGGCAATCATCTTCATTTGAAGAATCGCATCTTTCATCACATAGTACTTATAAATTCTTCTTAATAGAGAGCGACCATACGGATTGCCAAACTGTCCTTGTGCATTGAATGGATAGTGAATACATTTCTGTCTTGGAATTCTTATCGAAAGATAGTTAAAGCTATTCGCAGTACGCAAAGGAAAAGGAAAATCCCCAAGCTTAGCGAAAGGGTCAGGGCCAGAGGAAGCACCACCCATAAAACCACGGCCAAGACCAGCGCCGCCTGTAAGATAGCCGAATCCATTGCCAGCAAGAAACGGGTTGTAATTCCTTTGATACTGCATAATACCGTCCGGCGTAAGTTCACCTGTGCGCTCCGTTTCAAACAAGACCGTGTTAGGAGGTAATGTGACCACCTTTGCTGGTACGAACCCTTGATCTGTATTTTTCCAAACTATTTCTCCAACCGAGAACCCTGCCCACGAAGCCGAGAGGGGNNCCTTCGATGGCTTTGTTGACGAACTCTGTGATTTCTTTACTAGGATGAGAATACCTACCGATACGAGCAGCCAAGCAAGTCGTAAGAAAATCAACACCAGATCCGATAGTGTCGTCAGTATCCACCATGCGTTTGTAAGTTTCGACTGAGACTGAGCTTGGGTTTTGGACGAACTTGTAGAGCTGGTTGAAGAGCGCAGGGATCGACGTGCCCCTTTGCTTTTCGAGATCCTGGAAGGTTTCAATTTCAGCGTGTCTTGCATATAAAACATCCTCTAGGGTGTNNGCTTTATCTTTATCTAGATCGTTGATATTTGGGTCAGCCATGAAACCATCCTAATCGCAAGTGAGTCGTTAGTCTATTATGGTTTTTTTTATTCAGTCTGATGTTGCATTTAGATAGAGGCCAGTCTGCTTCTTCCTGTCTAACACACCCTTCTCATGCTCTAGGCAAATCAGATAGTTTTCTTTACACATTATTATGCCTCTGTGAATTCCCCTAAAGTACCTAATCATATCCTCATTGCCAGCTTGCTCCGCGTCACGGATAGAAGCGAATAAAAGCTTTTCCATGACTTCCATATTCCTAACGAAGTCGTAGTCAATTATGGTTCGTGTTTCCGGTACCATCTCACCACATCCTTTAAGCGCATGAAGAAGCTCTCAGGGTTAGGATACCACCCAAGTTCAGATTTCGCCTTAGAACAATCTATTGCGTAGCGTTGGTCATCGGTAGGTCGGTCGTTTGTGTAGACAGTTTCTAATCGCACAGAGGTGGATTCGGCTTTGTCCTCTTCGAGTGTTTCTTGGACTGCTTTAAATACGAGTTCAATGACTTTGGAGTTAGACATTTGGAGGTCTCCTCCCAAGAGGTGAGTGCTTCCTGGGCTTCCGAAAGCAATAGCCCGATGAATTCCTCGGCAGTGATCTCTGACATCAATCCAATCACGGATCTGATCGCCTTTTCCATAAATCGTAACTGGGTTTCTCTTGATAATGTTTTTGATCGCTTTCGGGATGAGTTTTTCTTCATGTTGGTTCTCTCCGTAGTTATTAGAGCAGTGCGTGGATCTTGTATTGAGGCCGTATGTGTGATGGTAGGCTCGAACAATATGATCTGCGCTTGCTTTAGATGCCGCATAGGGAGATTTAGGATCATATCTAGATTGCTCATTGAAGAACTCACCATCTTGAGCGACTCCAAAAACTTCATCGGTCGACACATGGTGAAAGATTGCTTTTGGTGCATAAATTCTTACCGCCTCTAAAAGATTTGCTGTGCCTAATGTGTTTGTCTGAAAGAATTTTCCTGGGTGCTCGATTGAACGGCAAACGTGGCTCTCGGCTGCAAGATGAATGACGACATCAGGTTTAACTAAATTTACTGCTTTCTGGCAATGCTCTAGTGACCGTATATCACAGAACGTCATCTCCGGTCGAAACCTCTCTTTGTATTTCTCTTTGCTCTGTGCCATCTGAAACGCCCACATCGGGCGAGAGGCATAGGTCATCGAATCCATCCCATAGATAGTCCATTCGGTTTTCTGGAGAAGATAGCGAACCAAGTTGGAGCCAATAAATCCAGCCCAACCAGTTACGAGGCACTTCATTATCAGTGCTTTCCNNCTGCTACGCTTTTGTTTTTTGTTTAACGCTTTCATTTTTCCTCCCAGTCATCACAGGTGAACTTATCTGATCTTAACTCTGGTCTATAATCGTTGTGAGCAATAATAAAATCATGTTTTTTGCAGGACATTTCTCCGAATCCTGGCATCGGAAGATTAGTGATGTTATGTAAAACTGGACTTAACTTGCAGTGAAGGCAAATAGTGCATGATCTGATTGGTACTTCTTTAAAATGTTCTGGTTTCATTTCTGTCCACCTTCCGGCATTTGTGCCTTGCCAACTAAAGACTCAAGGATCTGACNNCCATAATATATTCCCTGCCTGATTTATGAATATGTTCCATCAGTCCTGGCTCATCAAGAGCTTGCTCGATGTAATGTTTAAACTCAGCTTGATTTCTGTAAGTCAAGCACCCTGGCAAGTTCCATCCATTCCACTGCGGTACGATTGCAACAGCTCCTGCCATGTTTGCTTCTAAGAAGGCAATATTGGATTTGCATCGGTTAAATAGATTATCAGATAAAGGAACGATCTGAACTGATGGGATCGTAGCAGACATGAATCTAAAGTAATCACCGTTTGTCATAGGTGGAACCACGAGGGATTGCTTAGGGTCCATTTGCTCCGTTACAAACCAAGGGTTATATCCGACAAATACGAACGAAGTATCTTTTCTTGTTTGAGCTAATTCAATAAGAGGTGTTGCATAATCCCCTATGTCCCTCATGTGCGTATTGGTTCCGCGCCAGTTAACTTGTTTCTTGTGGTTGTATGGTTTCATCAAACTTAAAAACTTATCTGGGAACGCGTTTGGAATTACATGCACGTTATTATTTAAAAGCACTGGATCTTGTAAGCACTTCTTAAGCTGTTGAGTTGTCACTGTCACGATGCTTGCTTTGTTTATGATTTTTACTAAACGTGACCTAGCTTCTTGATTCATATAAGTATGGTGAGCTGGGTTATCCGGTGGGAGATCAAACAATAAATCGTCATAATCGATCCAAAGAGGAGTTCCAGAATCTGCACACATGTCAGCTATTTTAACGTGTTCTGGTGTAAATGGCCGTTGCATGAAAACAACGTCTGCAAACTCCATTTGGTTTTCACCGATAGATGAAGTGAATACTGGGTTGCATTGGATTTGTTTTCTCATCGTAGCGAATGGTCCTGTCGCTCTATAAAGAGAAGTTGCATCCTCCATTTGTGGAATGATTGTAAGAATATTTATACCGAATTTGCCGATCGTAGCCTCCAAAGTAAATATGAAACTATTAACGCCGAGAATACAAAGAATGGATATGCAACGCTCATATCAAGAAAGAACCATTGAAACCTTGCTTGCCTGAGTCTTGCCCATAAAGGTTCGTCATACGCTTTGAATAAGATTGCTTNNAGTCGGCCTTCTTTTCTGTATCTTACGACGTAACATGGTTTCATACAGCAAAGCTCCGATTCACTTCTTCTACGAGGTCAAGCGAATGATCTTGTAGACCAGTCCTGTCCGCATAGGTTCCGTCATCGTTGAAAGCTAATTGAAATCGGCTACAATCAGCGGCACCGTAGAATATTGCTTGAGTTGAATCG
>PLEQ01000425.1:278-7483 GCA_003136475.1 Deltaproteobacteria bacterium | reverse complement strand
ATCGATCTCATCGACGAAGCCGGTGCCGCTAAGCGTATGAAGGTCATTTACGTACCCCCCGACGTTCGGAAATTAGAAAATCGTCGTCGCGAGTTGGAAGATCTCAAAGCGTTGGCTTTCAACGAGCAGAACTTTGAGAAAATGGCCAATATGCAAATGGAAATCGCCTCGATTGAAATTCAACTCAAGGACAAGCGGCAGTCCTATGTCGTCGAGCCTTTGGCAACGGAGCCAAGTCGAGTCAGTTCGGAAGACATCGCCCAAATTGTCAGCAAGCTAACCGGCATACCCGTTAAAAAAATGGTTGCTGCAGAAGCGGAGAAGCTTCGCACCTTAGATGACACCTTACGGGCACGTGTCGTCGGTCAAGAGCAAGCTGTAGCCGCTGTCTCCAATGCTATTCGACGCAACCGCTCTGGCTTGCGCAGAGTCAGTTCGCCGATCGCCTCTTTTTTATTTTTAGGACCCACCGGCGTTGGCAAAACCGANNGTATCCAAACTGATCGGATCCCCCCCCGGTTATGTCGGTTATGGCGAAGGTGGACAACTTACCGAAAAAGTAAAACATAACCCGTATTCCGTCATCCTCCTCGATGAATTTGAAAAAGCCCATCCGGATGTTTATAACATTCTGCTCCCGGTCTTAGATGAAGGCTACCTGACGGATGCTGAGGGCCAACGTGTCAGTTTCCGCAATTGCATTATCATCGGCACCTCAAACGTGGGGGCCCAACGTATAGAAAAGAAATTAGTCGGCCTAGCCCGTAGCTCCGCTGAAGATGAACGCGATCTCAGTGCCGAAATGATGACCGAGTTGAAACAATATCTCCGTCCTGAATTCATCAATCGCTTGGACGACATCGTAATTTTTAAACGATTGGGTCCCAAGGATTTGAAAGGCGTATTTCAAATCCAAATTAATGACCTGAGCGCACGCTTGCAGGCACTGTCCTTGGCATTGGAATTTTCTGACGAGGCTGCGGATTTTATAATGAAAACCGCAGACACTGCCACCTACGGTGCCCGCCCTCTGAAGAGAAAACTCGAAACTCTTGTCGAAAATAAAATCGCTACCTTGGTGATCAGTCGCGAGCGCGACAAGGCGACCAAGATCCGTGTCTCTTTGGTGAATAACGAAATAGACGTGCAACTTGCCTAGCCGCTTTTGACATTCTTCCCTAGCTAACACGGCAGACTTATCCAGATTATTTGGATTGGTCAGCGGCAAAATCTGCCTGACGACTCCCCTCAAACTATCTTGCTAAACTAGGAATGATAGCTTGAGGTGAAAATATGTCTGATACATGGTTATCGATTATCGAATACGCTAGACGCTACAACGTGTCGGATATGACCGTTCGCCGGCGCATTAAAACAGGTCGACTGAATGCTGAGCTGCGGGATGGCAAGTATTTCATCCCGGCTCAGGCATCATCAGTTCCACAGCCTTTTCCAGGGCCAGAACTCGCGATTTCTCCTTCGCCCCACTCTGAGCCTGTGGCGTCTAGCCAGACGCGCACCCCCTACAGTCACGAAACGGTCGACAAGCAAAACGACAAACTGCTTGCGAGGCAGCCGACGGCTAACACGGATAACTTATACGCCGAAGACACGAGTCACACCTATCCCCCCGCGCAGCCCTCTCTTCAGAAAGCCCAAGCTGTTGCCACTTACGCGAATTCTAGTGCTTCGAATCCGGGACTCCTTGCTGAGTTATGTGAGACCATGCTGGAAAAAATTTCGCAAAGAGAAGACTTGCTCAAAGCAGCCTTCCAAACTGAGCGCGATTTATTCAGCGAAAAGATCAAATTTTTCGAGATGGAACTCAAGAATCGTGAAACGGAAATTCAGTTTCTTAAAAAAGAAATCGAAGACTNNACTTAGAAGTTTTGGTAAAAATACTCGAGTCCACCAAGCATTAAAACCAAAAAAGACCGGAGTCTCCGAAGCTAAATAGGCGATAACGCTGTTCGATCGCTGCCCGGTAAACGGCTTGTGTCTCATGTAGGCCAAGCAAGGCACTCATCAACATAAACAGAGTCGAACAAGGTTGGTGGAAGTTGGTCATGATGCCGTCGAAAAGCTCTGAACGATAGATGTCGTCGGGACTCTTTGGGTGAATAAACAGATCGGTTTCATGCCAGCTGGCGTCCTGATTCTCCATTTTTAAAAAACTCTCAATACATCGAAAACTTGTCGTGCCGACCGCCACAACCTTATGGCCCTGGGCCTTTGCCGACTGCAACGTGGTCCAAGTCGCTGCAGGGACGCAGTATTTCTCTTTATGCATTTTATGTTGAGAAGGATCCACCGTCTTGACCGGTAAAAAAGTTCCGGCACCCACGTGTAAGGTTACGGGAGCGATTTGAATCTCTTGCGCTGCCAAAGCCGAGAGCTGTTGAGGTGTAAAATGAAGGCCGGCAGTGGGTGCCGCAACGGACCCCTCATGGGCCGCATAAACGGTTTGGTAGCGCTCAGTATCTGCTGAATTCCGCCAAGGAAGCAGCCGCTCCCTTTTGATATACATTGGCAAAGGGACAAAAGCATTCGCTTCAAGCCAACTTGAAAAATTACGACTCTCAGAAAATCGGATCCGAAACGGACTGGGATCGCCCTTTTGAGGCTTGTAAGAGACACTGGCGTGTCTGCCCTCGCTGAAATGAATCAGACTTCCCTCTTGGACCTTGCGCCCCGGCCGCAGCAAGCAGGGAGCGCAGAAGCCGTCGTTTTCTTCCGTCGGCTTTTCTAGCAAGAAAACTTCGATGCTGGCGCCATCCGCAAGTTTGCCAAAAATCCTTGCGGCGAATACCTTGGTGTCATTGACGACCAAGACGGTTTTGGGTGCTAAAATTTGGGGAAGCTGACTTACCGAAGCATGGACCAGCGCACGGTCTTGGCTATAGACCAGCAGACGAGCGGCATCCCGCTTGGCAAGCGCTTGCTGCGCCACGAGTTCGGGAGGAACTTCGTAAGAAAAATCCTGCAGAGAAAGCAATTGTGGCATAGGCGTCGTCATGAGCTTTTGCATACAGGAAGCAGGAGCTTAGCGCAAGCTCGGCTCCCATTTGTAAGGAAACTGAACGGACTGGTTGAACCCAGGTAGAAACTTCTTCCAATAGACGTCGACCAATTTAGGATCTGTCGTTTCGAGCTCCAAGGTTAACGTCGGAATGCGGCGCTGCTTTCCAGCCAAGTTGCCAAGGGAACCAGGATAAAACGAGTAGTCAACAATTCGATAATTTCGGCTTTTTTCCGACACTCGCTGGACGAGAAGCTTAGCGTCTTCTTCCAGGGGGGTAAGCGGTTTCGTAAGTTTGTCCCCAGGGCCGTCATAATCATAAAAGCCAAGCGGGGCATGAATGGAGAGGTTCTTGGCGGGCTGGTAAGTTTCGAGCAAGATATTTTGAAACACAGTCTCGATTTCAGAATTAGGAAAGTAGCCGGGGAAAAAGCGTGTCACATACAGCTTCTTGGACCAAGATTTCAAGGCATCCCGATACCAATCGAAGGTTAGGAAATTGCGGTTAAGGTCAACGTCCGATGTGTTAGTGCGCGTCGGACGCTTGCGTAAAAAACCATCGGGATTGACGACTGGTGCGACCACAACGCGAATGCCTTTATCTTTATAAATTGAAGGATTAGCCTGTAAATGGCGAGCGAAGCGGAACGCGAGATGAATCGGCGTCAACTCATCCGGGTGCACCCCCCCTAAGACCAAAGTGGTGTTTACGCCCTCACCAAAAGTCGTGTAGAGAAGAGGATGATTGCCATTGGTTTTGAGCTGCGCGTGCCATTCGACGCCTTCGCAAGGTGCTTGATGCCAAGAATAGCGCTTAAATTCCTTTGCCATTTCTGAGCAGAATTTCTCAATGACGCTCTTTTGTTGATCCGGTGGAATGGTGTAGGAAGAAAGATCAAATTCCGATACAGCCTTGATTTTTGCATATCCGCGTTCAAGTGGCAGGGAGCTGAGTATCAGAGCAAAACTCTCAGTTCCGAACCATAACGCAGGAATTAGAAGGAAAATCTGCGTTTTGCCGAGGATCCGGTTCATTATTATACGATTTTTTCGTTTTATCATACTCGGCATGCTATATTAGTTTTTATAAAAGGCCTCAAGAATTCAATCAAATGAAATGCTTAAAGCAACACGTCCTGTCACTAAGGAAAACTGAATGGCGACGGGCTATTTTTTAAAACTCAATCATTTCGAAGGTCCGCTCGATCTCCTTCTGTACCTTATCAAATTAAACGAGATGGACATATTCGAAGTCAACCTTGCTCAACTCGCTGAGCAATACCTGTCCTATTTGCGCCTTATGCAGTTCGCTGATCTGAAGGATGCGTCGGCGTTTCTGGTGATGGCCGCTACGCTTTGTGAAATTAAGACCCGGCGCCTTCTCCCCAACGCAAAAAAAGACGGGGAAGATGTCGACGGCAATGAAGTGGATCTCGAAGCGCAACTCAAGGAACGCCTCATGGAATACCAGAAGTTCCGCGAGGCAGGCGAGTTTTTTTCAGCAATCGACAAAGAAACCGATCTTAGCTACTCGCCGGTCGGCGAATGGGAGCGCCTGGAAAAAATCTATGGCGACAGTGTTTCCCCACTCTATGGCGACCCCGCTGTGTTGGTTGTGCTCTATGAGCAATTGCTCTCTTCTTTGGCGGAAAAAAAACCCATTCGTTTAAAAACATCCAAAGAACTCCTAACCGTTGAGCGCGTTGTTCAGAAACTTCTAGACGTGCTTAAAGAGGTAGAAGTTTTCCTTTTCCAGAACCTGTACTCTAAAATTGCAAATCGTTATGAATTGATCGCTCACGTACTGGCCCTTCTCGAAGCACTGCGCCAGGTACGAGACCTTCATTGCTATCAAGAAACGCAGTTCGGACCCCTGTGGGTCTACCACTATGATGAAAAGAACCCGCAATCGTTTTTGGGAAAAATAAAGGAGGCGCCAAGTGGAGAAGCTCGAACTTAATACACAACTCTTCGGACACGAGACAATCCCGCTCCAGGCCAAACTCGAAGCTCTGCTTTTTGCATCCCCGCGCTCGCTGACCGTGAATGATATTTTAGAAATTCTGGGCGAGGACGAAAATCTGACCTTTAAAGTTGTCAAAAATATGATCCAGCAGATCAAGGATATACATTCAGCGCGGACGGACGCCGGCTTTCATCTGGAATGTACCGAGCATGGTCAATATCAATTTCGTACCAAAACCGAACTGGCTTCGATTGTCGAACGCCTCTTTTCGAAACGACCGCGCCCCCTCTCCCGGGCCGCTCAGGAAAGTTTAGCGATTGTTGCCTATAGGCAGCCAGTTTCCCGTGCCGATATCGAGTTTATTCGGGGCACCGATTCAGGCAGTATTATTAAAAACCTTCTCGAGCGGGATCTTATTCGCTGCGTTGGGCGTAAGGACATTCCCGGCAAACCTATGTTATTTGGCACGACAGAGGAATTTTTACGTGTCTACCGCTTGGCAGCCTTGACGGAACTTCCCTCGTTGGAGTCGTTCCAGCCGCGAAGAGAAATTATAAAGCTTGCAGGCAATTTACCAAAAGATGATGAAAACCCAGCGCCGCTATTTCCGCGATCACCTGAGGATCCAGCTGAGTTGGGTGAGGACTAGTCTTCGCGGGTAATGAGTACGGCGCGATCGTCTTCTTCGCCGACAGAATGCGATTTAAAGCCCAATCCGTTCACCTTTTTATGCTGAAGTCTGCGGATAAAACTGTTTTGAGGTCTGAGTCGGAACTCATTCATCGAGGAGTGTTTTTTTAGAGCTAGCACCGCTTTGTCGACTTCAAGAAGAGCTAAGCGTTCCTTATCTTTTTTGCCCTTATCCTCATCTCTATCGCTGCGGTCGCCGCGATCCCTATCACCCCTATCTCGCTCGCGGTCAGAGCGCTCATGCGTACGTTCGCGGTCCCGATCACCGCGATCGCGTTCGTTGCGCTCCCGCGGTACTCGTTCGCGAGGTTCGCGCTCCTTGTTGTCCCACTCAGGCTTTTTAGGAAAGATCTCGCGTTCCGTGCGTTCTATACGTTCTACGCCGCGTTCTGCGATGATAGGAGGGGCTTCCTCTGGAGCATCTGAACGCTCTTTAGAACGTAAATTGTCCTTGAGAATCCCAAAATAGCGACCGACGGGGGGGAGGTCGGGCAAATCAAATTTACGTTCCACCGGCTTCGCATAAACCCACTTGAAGTAGGACATCAGGTAAGGCGTGTAAGTGGGGAAAATACTGCTAAGGTGAGACTCTAGTGTATTCCAAATCTCAGGTTTAGCTTCATCGCTGGGAATTTGAGGAAGACTCTTGCTCATTTTAATAAAAACAAGCTGCCGTATATCGTTGATCATCAATATAAACTTACCAACGAGTTGACTGCAGAGAGCGTAGTCGAGAGGCTTATGACTGCTAAGCTCGGGATAATTGGTACCGTACCAGGCAATTAAAAGGTGTAGACATTCATCGAGCGTCTGTNNTCTGTTCCGGAAGCGGATCATCCAGTTTGCCGGTTTCTCGTCTGGCAGCAAGTTCAGGCCAGCGAATATTCTCTTGATTGCCATCGCCAAGGGTCTGCAGGGTATGATCTTCAGCCATGCATGAATAAATAAAAAAATCGTTCGGGACTTTTTTGCCGGCGGATTTTTTATACTCTTCCTTGAGGTTTAACTTTTCTTCTGAAAACAAGTAATTCTTTTCCATTAAAGCGATCTACCATCGTAAAAATTGTGAACAAACCCTTTAATCTATGATAACGTAAGTGGGCACATAAATTAAGAAAATATAAAATATCCCCTGCTAGATAGCAAGCAAAATAGCCCATTTTGGCTAGGATTATTCGAGCTCTGGCTTGGTTTCGCTCAGATATCCAAGATAACCACCACGGAGCGAGTAAACGTCTTGTTGAGTCCAAAGGGAAGCGATTTCTGCAGCTTTAAGACTCCGAAGTCCGGAGCGACAGTAAAAAATCGTCGGCCGTGTTTTGGAAATATCCCCCTCTCTGAGACCGAAGCTGGAAAGAGGCCAGTGTTTTATATTATCGAGCGCCCCCTCTTTCAGTTCCTCAAGCTCTCTGACATCAACCAGTTCCGCGCCTTTTTTCAAAATATCGACGAGCTGCTTCAAATCGATTTCCTTCGCCATTCTGAGCTTTCCCCCTCGAATATTTTTAATATTGAATGGTGGCCTGACTT
>PLEQ01000425.1:0-249 GCA_003136475.1 Deltaproteobacteria bacterium | reverse complement strand
GTGTCCTGGGCCGGGCTAGACGATAGGGACTTGTTCTAAATTATGGTGAGCCAACCTGGATTCGAACCAGGGACCCGCACATTAAAAGTGTGCTGCTCTACCACCTGAGCTATTGGCCCGTTTTTTTTAAACGAGAGAAAGCTTTGTACTTTACGAGTTGAGAGACTGTCAATACTTTTCGATTCTTCATTTGTGCTGGGTCGAATGTAGGCATTTGCTTTTTTCAGATCTCTCACCTAAACTCAGCTC
>PLEQ01000400.1 GCA_003136475.1 Deltaproteobacteria bacterium | reverse complement strand
GACCAAGAATCTACGACATCATCTCAAGAAGACACCGACTCTAATAGTTCGCAATCTCAGACACCCGTAGCTCTCGTGGCCTTGCTCCAATTTTTTGTAGAGGTTGAACAAACTCTAAGTAAGAAACAGGCAGGCCCTTCTGTTTCAATCTCTCAAATTTGGGACTTAAATACAAACACCCCAGATACCGTATCGCTAGGGCTGGTCGGAGACCCCAAAACAGATCTTTTTAATAGCCTATCTCGGAGANNTCGACCCTGGAACATAACTCCTCAGTACAGAAACAGATTGAAGCCTGCGTCGCAAACGACCCAACGAAACCGGAAGGTGAAACAGAGGATAGTGTAGACCCTTGGGCTAAAGTAATAAATACAATAGAAAATTAAGTGTCCCTTGTGGGAATTCTCGCAAGATTGATTGGACACTCAAGCGCTACGGCTCAGCACTAGCCTACCTAGACAAAAATTTCCCCATCGCCTCAATTCCTATCGCTAAAGATTCATTCAGACCTACCGATACAACGGTACTAGCAGGTTTTTATATCGGTCCATTGTCGAGGAGTAGGTTATGGCGTGCGTTTTCAGAGCTAGGATCTATCTGATTGCTCTCTTGTTGATTCTGTCTTGTAAAAGCTCTTCCAAAAGTTCGGTAGAAACTCCAATTGCGACGAAAGGCTCTCAACAAGCCACGCCCAAGCTAGAACTGGGTCTTATTGACCCCAGTCAATCGATCACAGCAGCAGCTAGTGGTGATACGAATACAATAAGTCAACTCTTGATCAAATCCCCCCAAGGAGCCTATGACGTTCAAGTATTGGCTCAGACAGCTGAAATAGCAGCACTCAACAATCGGACCGGTGTTTTGGAATTGATTCAAGGACGCTTCCCTACTCTAGATGTAGATACTCAATCAGAGATCATTCAGAAAATGTTCGTGGGAGCTGTGAAGGGTGGGCACAGTGAACTTTTGGAGGAGCTTGTAAATACCTATGGTCCTGAACATATAACGGATGAGGTCTTGAGCGCTGCCGGTCCTCGACCCAATTGGCCCTATTCAAACGCACCCAATTGGGGAAATGAAGTAGATTATGATGAAACTTTGAATTTTTTGAGGAGTGAAATAACGAATTCAGCAAAAAGTAAACTTCTGAAGGCTTCCATTTCTACAGAAAGATCTTTTGTAACGGACTTTGCTAATGTCCGAATTTCTGCCTTGGAAGATGCACCTTATATTGAAGCAGCTAAAGATCCTAAAGTTGTAGCGAAACTGCGTCCTGTGTTTCAGACAATGTTCCAAGTCCCTTCTGGTCCCTACCAGGATTTAGCAAAAACCATGGATATGGAAGCATGGCAGTCTGTCGATTCGGAAGCAGGGAACGTAAAAATGTTTAACTCAGAGGAACTTAATGGAGTGGAAGTAACAGCCAACAAAAGCGGAAAGATCGTCTTCAAAAATGGAAGAGCTCAGGGGTGGACGATTGCAGATTTTGCGAAAAAAGTCGGTCTGAACCCAACTAAAACCGAGTGGATGTACGTCGTCGATACATCTGGTAAGATGTTTGTTATTGATAGAAGAAGTGGCCGATATCACTCCTCCTTATCAAATGGCAAAGCAGTGGTTGCAGCGGGCACCTTAGAATTTGACCAAGCTGGCAACCTTCTTAGAATCACAGAAGATTCTGGTCATTATAAATTTAAAGATCATATTGTTATTCCGGTCGTTGCAATGCGTAAGATGGGTGTAAGGCTATCCAAAACAGCAATTACGCCATCGCCCAAAGCGAGACTGTCGCCAAGCAAACGACTTTTGAGAATGTATATTGATCCATCCTTCTTAACTCCTGAACCTAAACTTTAGACTTTCTTAGAGGAAAACACGAACGTCGCTGTACAGGCTGGGTCAATTCTAAGATAAGCACTAGAGTGCGGTGCCTGAACTAGGATGTTCTTTGAAACTCAACACGGTTTTGAGATTTGTAGTCCAGGCGCCAAGTCCCTACGCCGTCTTTCGCATTGATAGAATTCAAGAGCTCTTGAAAATCTGTTTTGTCACGCGCATCAATCTCAAAAGACATCTTTTTAGCGCCTGGCGCTTGTCTGATAATACGTTCAAGCAGAGATTGACCATTTACCATTTTGGAAATATCACCGATTTCGTTGCCATAAACTGTAATCCGTTCGAGATTTGAGTTTTTGGCACTATTTAAAATAAAGGAAGCGTCAGCTCCTAGGCGTTTTAAATTGCTAAATTTATCCCACTCTTTTAATCCACCGCCGCTTTGCCCATTGTCATCCGTGACGCTTCTGACATCGAGGTGTTCCAAAGTAGACGGTTGAGGCGGCCCACTTTCGAGAGCCTTCAAACTAAAGTCGCAATTGCAAGCGAGTTTTGTTTTTGCAACCCGGAGCGCTTCTATAAAAACATCCGCTGATGAAGTCTGGGCAAGACCTTCAATCCTTAGCCATTCAACTTGACCGGGATTGAACTTTCCCAGACCTAGAACAGCTTCTTCGTCACGAATATCGTTAAGTCTGAGAGAGCCAAGATGTACATTCTCAGACTGGACATACTCAAGTATCTTCCTCGTTTTGATATTATTCTCACTAGAGGATGGTTGAAGATCACTACCTGAAATACTATAGGCTTTTTTTGGCGTAAATTCGCTCTGTTCTGGTTGTGCCTCGTACAGCGGTTTAGCAGGTAAATTCCTTTTAGGATTCACAACTAAAGAATAATCTTCCCCGTGTTGTACGCCCTCATCTCCCCAGACTGTTATATGTTTGAATCGGATGTCTTTCATTCTAATTGACGAAGTCACTAAATCCAGATTAAGAGAGTTCTCAATTGGAGCCACAATTTTTCTAGATCCGCCACTCGCATTAAGATTGTGTGCCATTTGTTCAGCGTAATTGGTACATACTGCAAAGCTACCAGTAGAGCATCCCCTAATCAGAATCGTTGCATTAGGGCTTAGCTTTTTATTCAACTTATCAGTGATCAAAGAGTTGTTTTTCAAATCGTCAACCGAAAGAAAGGACTCCTCTCCAAATTGTTGACTGGAAGGACTTCCATGGCCTCCAAGCTGAATAAAATCAATATTCTCAGGAAGGCGGTCTATCAGTTCTGACAGTTCGGAAGTGCTTCCTACTCGAGCAACAATAACGCTGGAATCTAGTAGCCCTACCATTTGGGCAACTGAAGGCTTCGAATCTGCGAAGGCGCCATTGTGGTCTGCTGCTGGATTTATGATAACAGTTGTGTTAGCACTACTCGGATTCTTATATTGGAACCATTTATTGTTTGGGTCATATTGTAATATTCCTTGTATAAGTTCGTTCCGCTCCGAAATATGCATTTTGCTAAATTCAGCAGGGCTCGGGAGTTTTGATTCCACCATGGCGTAGCTTGGTGGTTCGGATTCTTCTTTGTCCTGAGTTGGTAGTTCGGATTCTGCCATGTTAGGGCTCAGCGGTTTTGATTCCGCTAGGTCAGGAGCTGCTGACTTTGTTCCCAACATTTTTGAGACCCAGTCAAGGCCGAAGAGCCCCAGCTGGTTTGAAGTGCCTGAAGTTTGATCATCGATCTGAATATTGGACTGGGCTGCAAACGTTTTTAGACCTTGTTCTTAGTTGGCATTGGCTAGCGGAATTTTTATAGATAACGGTATGGGATCCCAATCATCGTCCATCAGCTTTTTGGAGCCAAGACCGTATGCAGTTTGCAAAGCATCGTAGTTTGCGCCGACATCCGCTCCTATGGCTTCCAGTGTTGAGAATGATGGATTCGAAACCACCACGAATTTACTATTTGACGAATTGCTTGAGGCTTGGCCGATGGTTATGGATTCGATATTTTGTGTTGAAGGTACCGAGCTTGTAAGGCCAATTGAATGATTCTCCGGTAAAGAAGTCCCGGTTGCCTGTGACGTTTGATGCTTGCACGAGCTAGTCATGAGGAAGAATAGGATCAAATTCACAACACATTTGTATTGGATGCTCATAATGTGCACTTTCCATGTTTTTATGTTTAAAAGAAAGAAATGATCATCTGTCAATTATAGGATATTAGAATTATCCTGAAGCGTCCAGAGGGCGGTCTGTCCTGTTGCAACCATGAGTATGCTCCCGTGGCACAGGCTTGCCCATTTACGAGCCGAAATTGAGCTCATGGTGAACCCACTCTAAAGAGATTAAGGTAAGGCCTAGATGTTGTGAGTGAGCAGAAAGACACCAAGGACCAGTAGGGCGGCCCCTCCAACGATGAGGGTTTTATTCCATTGACCAACGCGCTGCAAAAGTTCCCTCTCATGACAATCAGCAATAAATAACACATGATTTTCATTCGTTTGGAGAATGCCTTTGGCAAAAACTCCGGGCATCGCTGACGCTGCAGTATCGTTGTGTGGAGCTAGCTGACTAAGAAAAGCCGTTTCTCGCACTGAGGTCTCTTTCTGTGCGGATCGTCGCAGCAATAAAGCTTTGTGTTTATCGGTCAGGGAACTTAAATCACGTGTCAAAAAACGACTATGGACTTTACTGCTTTTCGTTAAGGGCTGCACTTTTTTAAGAAACTCAGCAAACTCGGGGCCAAATTTATACTCTTGCTCCTGCGCAAGCGATTGAAAGGCGCCCATAATATAAATCGGTGAACCGAAGACAATGGCTTTTTGGACGATACGATAGGAGCTGCTAAACAACCCTGTTGGAGGAAAGCCTGCGATAGAGTGGCCCACCGCTTGTAAAATTCCGTCCTGCATTTTTGTATCAATGAATTTCCACGCAAGGATGTGGGATTTTATTTCCAACACAGCACGGTCAGGCTGCACACTTGCCAAACC
>PLEQ01000476.1 GCA_003136475.1 Deltaproteobacteria bacterium | reverse complement strand
GCTTGATTTGCAAAACTTCAGATATATCTTAAAAACACTCTCCCCCTAGGCACCTCACCACAGGAAATTATCCGCATTGCTACTGGAAACGGAAAGAATTTCATTAAGGATCCAATACGTCACCGACAGATAGAAGTTTATCGTTTAGGCCATCTAGATCCTTGAAGCGTTCTGATGGAATAAAGTGTTGGTAACTGTCGGAACTCCAAAATCGGACTTTGTTACAAATGGGACGAAGTGGAAAAGAGTATTTCATCTTGTGGAAGACAAGGACATCTATTCGTTCCTGCAAGACAACAAAGATAATCTCTTCCTAGCATAAGACGGTAGAGATGTTGGTTTCCCAACATCTCTACNNAGTTATTGAGTAGAGCGGTGCCTCCGCTAGTTGTACACCGCCCCCTCGTTAGAACCACATCGTGCCCAATTAAGGCAATGGGCTTCGGATTAGATCATTCACTTTGACTGGGTTGAGAATAGAGGATGATAGATCCGTATAGCCGGAAGCGGATTGGCTGCCACAAACTTTAGGAATTTCTCCCATGTAAGTTTGCGTTTTCCTCCACGTCGGTTTAACCATTTGAAGACTATCCGAACAGCCTGCTCCACAAATTTGGAAACCCATTCCAGATTGAACGACACAGCGTAGTATGCGATGTGTCCTTGGATCTTGGCAATGAAATCCTTCCACAGAACAGGTAGACGCGCTTTGCTGCGCATAACACGCATCCATTCCGTTACCCGCTTCAGTTTACTACGAATTCGTTTGCGACACGACTTAAGTTTTGGAAGACGAAATCTTCCATTTCTTGACTTACCCAAGTAAAAGGTGAAGCCAAGAAAGTCGAAACTCCCTTGTTTCTTCTCGATAGCTTGCGCTTTTGAAAAGGGGACAAGTTTCGTCTTCTCAGCGTTGAGTCGTAAACCATATTTCTCCAGTCGTAGCCCGAGCGCTTTATTTACTCGAATAGCATCGGATTCAAACTGGCAGCAGATCACCATATCATCACAGTAGCGGAATAAAGCCACTTTCCCAAGGCAGTGAGCCTTAACCGTTGCTTCAAACCACTCGTCGATAACATAATGCGCCACGATATTCGCAATAATTGGACTGGCAGGTGATCCCTGAGGAACGCCTTCGTCGCTTGTCCTAAGTTCCCCATCAGACAGTATTCCTGCTTTGAACAATCTTTGGATATAACGCAGAAAGCGAATATCCTGAATCCGTTCTCGCAAGAGACTGTCAACTACTTCTCGTTGTATCGTCCCAAAGAAGTTTGCCAAGTCTATATCAATTACCGTTGTGACAGGTTGTTTGAAGATATGACTCTGCAAATCCCTGATTGCATCGTGATACCCTCGTCCTGGCCTGAACCCATAGGAGCAGTTGAGAAACGTTGGTTCGTATATGCTTTCAAGGATGCGAGATGTCATCTTCTGAACAAGCTTATCTTCAAAGTTTCCTATTCCTAAAGGACGGAATGTTCCCGGCTTATCGTCTTTTGGAATCAATACTTCGCGTACTGGTCCCGGTCGATAGGTCATACGTTTCATCCGATCCATAAGGTTTTCCAGGTTCTTCGTTAGTGATTCCCCGTAAATTTCTTTGGTGACTCGGTCGCTTCCAGTAGCCTTCTTTCCATCCATCTCAACAAAACATTCCGTCAGCGACTCAACATTGATGTGGTGCATGAGGCACTCAAACTTCTTTGTCTTACCACGACTGGACAGCCACGCTATCCTTTCCAATTTCGTTTTCGTCGAAAATTGACGCTCTGTTGGCATCATGACGTTTCCCCTTTAGGTCGATTTAACCCAGGAGCCTTCCCCATGTGCATGGCTTTCCCATGCTCGAAGTACTATACTCCATCTGACTTCTCATACACCATTCCATCATCCCTGTTGTTACACTCGTTTGACGGTACTTCCTCGTGAAAGAGCATATGAGATCTCCCACGTTCACACGTTTGCCTATGATGTTGCGCCGCGCTCTCTGACCCCGGGGAGGGTATAGGTCCATGCCCGATAGCGGAGTCTATACTGTTGCGGCATCAGTTTATGTGCACCGGCCGCCACTCCCCACAAAAAGTATTTCGAGGCCCAATCACTTCACCCATTCGGATTACGGCTTCACATCTCCTTTGATTACGCTTAGCCCATGTCGTCGCCTCCACAGACCCAAAACTAAGTATAGGTGTGGCGGGTCTTCCACTTACCTGGTGGGTATATCCCCCACTGACGAACGTGCGCCTCGTGGCGCACACATAATCAGTTTTATGTTATGCTGCCATACTCTGTGGCATCGAAAAAACCTTACCACCGCGAAATAGAATTCACTTTATGAAAAGGCTCGTAGGAATTTAGAAACGATAGCGATTTCAGTTGCGTGAAATTTTCCGACTTTTAAAAGCAATTTGTCGCCTGTAACAATGTACTTAGCACTCGAAGCAAGAGCACAAGCGAGAGCACAAGCGAGAAACTTGTCATCATCCGAGTCTTCGCAAACTGGATCGGGAAGTTTGCTCGCGTCCATCATCCAGATATGTGCGAGAACGGCATTCAGTATGGACGAGTCTGCTGTCTTGTACTTTTGATTTAATCGAAGAAAGATCTCTTCATACTCATTAACAATCTCTTTCGACCCAACAAGACGAAACCGGTCTTCCATCCAGAGGTCTAGGATCTTGCGGGGATTTCCTCCCCAAAAAATCGCAGACATCAGTACATTTGTGTCTAGTATGACGTTCACTTTTTCTTCTTTTGCTCTTTACGATGTTGGTTGATTTCTGCTGCGATTGCTTCTTCGGTTATCCCAGCAGATTTAGCTTTTGCGTTTGCTTTGTCCAGCAAAGCCTTAAGAGCGCTTTTTGGAGGCAGATGCAGTTTCTTGAGTATAATGGCGTCTTCTTCAATAACGACAATGAACTCTGACCCGGAGGTCAAGCCAAGCTGTTCACGAATACTCTCTGGGATTACTATTTGTCCGCGAGTGGACATTTTTGTGGTAGCTAACATTTTTGAACTCCTGTCTTACCAATAAGATCTTACCAATAAGATCGGCTATCGTATACTAAAAATTTAGACCCCTTCTTAAACCTCCCTAAGCATCAGATTTTATGCCACATAACGTCCTTTATGTGGCAGTGCGACACGATGTCGCCGTGAGAGGTGTTCATTTTTTGAACCACCCATACCACTGGGTGAACCTAGGGACCTGAATAAAGAGCGGTCCCGACAACGTAATGAGGCTCCAAGAGCGGGAGGAAAGTCGCGAGACAATCCTTCTCCTTACCGAAGTCTACTCTTGCGGAAAAGCTGACTTCCTCAGAATGGTCTATCGTTTAATATCATCTAGTTATCTAAATATATCGAACTGAGTTAAATTAAACGCTACAATTGACGAAAAGGATGAAGAGGAAGAAGTTGTGAACGGCGGAAAATTCAATCTGGGTGACGTCAAGCGACTTGTAGCTGAGTACCGAAATGGATCAAGTAATGCACTCTGGTTTTCCGCTCGCTCCCGATCATTAGATGTCGTCATTCGTGCAATGGGACGTTACTGTAGATGAGTATGGTCTTGAAAACTACAGGGGACACAATTGGTATGTGAAGTTCTCTATCTCAAAGGAAGATGGTTTCGAGACTTTGGAAGAGATTTCGTTCCACCCCTTAGAGAAGGATGTCCGACTGTTGGACGGAAGAAATTTAAAAGTAACTATAATATTCAAAAAATAGAGGGCGCCAATGAGTGCACTAGATATCAGCAAAAAAGCTTGTAGCGAATGTGGTCAACGTTGCTACCAAAGGCAAAAAGTGCGAGGTCTATGGAAACATCCATGGCAAGACTTTCCTTGTATTTTTCTTTTAGAGGAAGTGCAGGTTTGGATCTGTTCAAATTGTAAGAACGTTGCTTCAGTAAAAGGTGATGCCGAAAAATTAGATTCTGTGATCGAGAGTTCTGTCCGAGAGCAAACGTCCCAGTTCATCGAAATAATAAAAGCTAAAACTGGAGTGACCAACGAAAGAATTGCGCAGCTAATAGGAATTTCACCGTCCTATTTGGCAAGTCTCAACAGCCAGAAAAGAACAGCATCCTTTAATTTATGGAACGAATTGAAGGCTATTGCAATAGACCCTGAGGAAATGATCAAGAGACTTGACCCTTCTTGGGATCTACTGAAAGAAAACCTGCTTTTGCGGGCATGACTTTCTACTTGAGTTAATTGCACTAGGTAGAGGTCATTGCTCCAAGACTACCGGAATCAACACGACGCCTACTATAGGGTTGAAGTTCCGCAAAAAATCGGACAGTTTTGATCAAGCACATCTAGCTTCAAATGCATTA
>PLEQ01000144.1 GCA_003136475.1 Deltaproteobacteria bacterium | reverse complement strand
TTTAGGCTGCGCTCTATAGAATTTTGTAAAGATTTTTGGAAGATCTTTGGGGTCTAAGCCTGATCCGTAATCGCGGACGTGAATGCAGACAAAATCACCGTCTTTGGAAATCCTAATTTCAATCGGTTTGCCTGCAGGGCTATACATATGGGCATTGACTAAGAGATTGATCAAGGCTTGCTCAGTGAGGAGCGGATCACATTGCACGGTTTGCTGGTGCTCTGCGTGGTTGAGCACGAAGCTGCGGTGGACGGCCTCCGAGCTGATCTTAGCGATAGCACCATCGACCAGGTCTCCGACACTGTAGGGATGAATTTTAAGTTTCAACATTCCAGCCTCGATGCGACTCATGTCGAGAAGATTGTCCACGATGCGTTGGAGGCGATCCGCACCCAGGAGAATTTCCTGCGCCAGATCGGCGACCAGGTCTTCATGGCATTTGATTTTCGAATCGAGGATCGCGGAGGAACAGCCTTTTATGGCTGCAATGGGGGTTTTCAGTTCGTGAGAGACACATTCGAGCAAGGTTTTGTAGAGCTTTTGCGTCTCCTCATAAAGTTGAATATTTTTGGAGCGATTGTGAAAAATTTCTCGATCCAAGGCGCTGACCAGATGATTAGCGAAGTTATCGAGTAAGGTGATCTGTTCGGGAGCGAGATGTGCTAGTTTTTCCACATTGAGAGCGAGCACACCAATGGTACCAATTTTACCGGTCAATGGTAAATAGTAGCCACAGCTAGCGGGAAGTCTTGGCGTGAACTTGCCAGCTTCTTGCCCGTTTTGGAGTACCCAGAAGGCGACGGCTTTTTCTTTGGACTTGCTGAGAACCTCTGAAAATGAGCCACCTGAAAGAATTTTGTCATCGCTTTCCGTTAGAATGAAAGCTTCGAGATGAAAGACGTCTTCAAGAAATTTGGCTCCGGTATGGATAGCATCCTGCATGTCTTTAGCTTGAATGAGTTCCTTCGTCAGGTGATAAAGCGTGCGCGCACGCTCTTCGCGCATACCCAAGGCCTCTTCTTTTTTTTTCAAGCGGCTTGTCAGTTGTCCGACGATGGCAGCTGTCGCAAAGAACATCAAAAGCATTGCGAGGTCTTCGGGACGATGCACGGAAAACGTATAAAGAGGAGGAATGAAGAAGTAGTTGTGAACGCCTGAAAATAGGACCGCTAAAACGAAGACATAAAGTCGCGTCAGAAAGAGGCCCGCTATACACACGGAAAGTAAAAAAATAAACCCAACTGACATATAGCCAATGAACGGATTGAGGAGCGCAGCGAAGAGGCAGGATACGACAAAAGTCAAAATGGCCTGACTTAAGGGATCTAAGGTCTTAAACATGGGCTTGACTTGGGATAGTAGCGTCTACGATACGGGGCATAATCTTGAAACTTTATAATTCGCCACCCAATAATTTTCTTGCCAAGATCATCCCGGCAAAAGTGCTAGCAAAACCCAGGAGCGGGCTGATGCCTAAGTAAGCCAGGGCGTACATAATCTCTTTAGCTTCTGAAAGATTAACAGCTTCTAAGCAGTAGGAGGAAAAAGTTGTAAAGCCCCCCAATAATCCGACCATGATTCCAACGCGGAGATCGATGGAAAGCGCACTGCGCTCGATGCCGAATACGTAGACGATGCCGATCAGAAAGGCCCCTGAAATATTTATGCAGAAGGTTGCCAGCGGAAGCGGTGAATGAAAATGTTTCTCGACGAAGAGACCAAAATAATAACGAGCGAGGACACCAGTGACGCCAAAAATTGCAATGTAGACTAAGCGTAAAGACATGCGTGTGATTCCAGATTTGTAATGAGACTTCTAAGAAGCTGTTTGAAAGCTCTTTAACTTAGACTGCGATCTCTCGGCTTCGCCTCGAGATGACGGGCTTGCACGTCATTCTGAGCGTAGCGAAGAATCGCAGTCGGAGCTTTCTCCACTTTTCAAACAGCTTCTAAATTATTTTAACATGCTGGCACGGAAGTGTTCAGCATGGGGCCTCGATCTTATTAAAGTGGGGAAGTTTTCCTTCCTGAAGTTGATGTTGCAGAAGCCAGCCGCGTTCATAAGGCCTAAATTCTTCGGCCGAGCAGATTTTGAAAAAAAACCAATAAGCTTTACCTAAGGGCGTGTGCGCAAGTTTGGTCTCGTTATTCAGATGACTAAGCATGCGTCGCTGGAGATTGCAGGAAACTCCCACATAGAGAATGCTGTCAAAGTAACTGGCGAGGACATAGATACCGCTGCTGCGAGGAACCCCGGCCAGTCGCATTTTGCTAAAGGGCACGCGCAAGAGGGCGGCTTCGCCTAAATCCGCAATTTTCATAAGCGTATAAGCGACTTTTGATCGATGCAAAGAATCGCTTGGTTCAACGCAGCTGAAAATTTGCGAATGGAGCTGCTATTGAGCGAACTAGCGACCGACCCTTTCTTCCACCATGCTGGGTCCGCAATGTTCGCGAATTCATCGCCAAGGCGCTGGAAGGCCGAGCGGAGCAAGTTCTCGATGGTTTCGACACGGAAATCTTTCAAGTTGAAGAGTTGAGCAAAGACCGTGGGTGAGATGAAGTGGAAAATATTAATCCCATTGGTTTTGAACAGCACCGATGTCTTATCATCGTCCCGCACCAGCAGGTTGCGGAGTGAAATCCAATAATTGAGCAGTATGCGATTGCGCATGCTTTGATCATCGGAGTGCATCAAAGGATTGTTGGAGCTCAAAATAAAACGTTTGATGGAGAGGGCAAAGCTCTTTTGCTTGATCGTGGTGCGTTCAAGCTTGTCCGTTTGATTGGCCATTTCTATTTTTTGATACCAGGGGGATTCGGGTGTTCGGTTCAAATAGCGGATAATGTTGAGCGCTTGCTGATCATCGCCACGATCCACTTGGTGCTGGATCCATTTGGGAAGAGAGGGAATGGTTTTGAAGTGAATCATGGTGTTGAGGCGGGCCAGTATATTTTGCTCGACGGCTTTATCGACCGATTTTTGTGTCGTGTTGACAATGAGAAAATGGCACATCTGGGACACTTCATCCACATTGATGGCTATGTTTGTTGCTATTTCAAATTCTTTCAAGGACGGGGCTTGTTTTGCGGCGGAGATGAGGCCCTGGATCCGGTGCTGGCCATCTACAACATTGAAGGGGCCGATGGCATCGAGATCAAAGTGGATTTCGTTGCGTTTAAGGTCGTAGTCGATGGATTTCTCCGTGGCCAGGAGAACCGACGTGGGCAGAAAAGCATCACCGTCTTTCCAAGCTTTGCTAAAGTAGCCGGAAATTTTTTTGGTACGTCGGTTGTCCAGTACGCGCTGATAACCAGAGGAGGGCTCATCGGGGTCCAGTTTTTCAATCGAATAAAAATTCGGCCGCATAAAGTCACCGACATTGAATGACGTTGCAAAGATTGTAAGGGAACCTTGTTTGACGATGGCTGCGGGTTTTCTAAATAGCAAGGGCATGATCCTAATTCTGTGGCTCCCCTGAGGTTCTCATAACCGNNATCTAAGAATCGCTAGCAGAATAATTTAGGATTTGTTTACACATGGGGCAGGTGGGCTCCCCTCCCTGGTCTGTACATCGCTTCACCCAAACTCCTATACATTTTACATGAAAGATATGACGGCATTTGGCTGTGTAGATGTTGTTTTCCATTTCTTCTAAACAAACAGCGCATTCCTTAGCTCTCTCCGCGTTCAGTTTTTCTTGTTTTTCTTGTGTCGTTCGACTTTGTTGTTTGAGGTGTCGGTAAAGATCGTACTTCAGATCTTCTATGGTATCCTGTTCCTTTAGTGAAAGGTTTAGATTTTTTCTTCTATTCTGCTTTCTATCCTGCTTGCTATCCTGCTCTTTTTTTTCTAGCTCCTGAGATTCTCGTCTGTCGTTCAGAGGGGCAAATAACGCTATCTCTGCAATATACTGATCACTCGTAATATTTCGTTTTATATAATAGACGCACACCTGGTAGGAGGAATTCAGATCAATAGCATCATAGCCTTGCCATTGGCTTGCCGAGAGATATATGCGTTTCTTAGAGTAGGCGAATTGAAGGAGATCGTTCGAATCATATTGATCTTTAACTGATAGGGACTGCAGCCAAAGTCTACTATTTCCATCTATGTAGTATCTATTTTCTATATTGCCACTTTGAAAGCGTTCCCATGGGATACGACTTTTTTGAAACTCATTGAAAAATGGACAGTCTGCTGAGCCTTGCAACTTAATGCTAAACAAGAAGAGTGAAAATGTGAATGTTTGGAATTTAGACGCCATCAGTTTTCCTCCGTTACGTGTCTTAGAGACTTCTAATGAACGGGAACGACCTGCAAGTATTGAAAAATAACAGTTCGAAATTTGACTTACAAGCTTTGATCCAGTAGGTTTTAGAAAATAAGAAATTGAGGCAAATGACTTACTTAACTTCAAAGACAATGCGGAGTCGAATTTTAGAATTTATGGGAGTATGATTTTCTTCAGCTGGTTGAAAGCGCCATTTTTCACCTGTGGCAATGGCAAGCGCATCGAGCTCTTCATTGCCACTTGAGCTCATCAATTGCACAGTCGTTTCACCGGTGGCCGTAATGAAAAACTCCATCACGACATTGGTCTTAATGGCCTCATCTTTGAGGTAGTCGGGAAGGATGGGGGACGGTGAATAGACGGCTATGGGCCCATGCGTCGGGGCTAAGGGAGCGCTCGCTGCAGTTTGATTTTTGGCTTCGACCGTGGCGTTTTTTTCCTGAGTCAGGCTTATGGCAGAAGCTTTGCCTTGACCGGGTATTTTGCTGAGCACAGCTTCCGAACTTCGTTCAGCATGCTTAGCTAGCAGTTTGGGTTTGGCTTTTACAGCTTTCTTGACTGTCGTTTTTTCTATGACGGGTGCATGGTCTTCTTGCGTAGGGAGTTCGGTGATCGGGGGCATGGGGAAGAGTTGCGCTTCTATATATTGGGTGGGGTTTGCAACCGTCTTTTTATAAGTGGGAGCTAAGCTTTCGTGACTGAGGCTGACTGCAACGAGGAGTGAAAGTTCGCTTACCAACGNNGTGAGGCTTGTCGGGAAAATTGCCGTAGTTTGGCTCGGTCATTTTTTATTTTCCACTTCGGTGGCAAGTGCAAATTTGCGGACACCAATTTGTCTAGCATGATCCATAACTTTGATAACTAGGCCGTAATTGCTGCCGGTGTCTGCGTTCACCACGACAGTATCTTGCGGGTTGTCGTGCATAGCGTAGGCCAGTTGCTGGCTCAGAGTGTCGAGCGTGACTGGGATTTTGTTGATAAAGATGGAGCCATCGAGTTTGACCGTCAGAATCACATCTTGTTTGACGGCTTCTGGGCTTGACGATGTTTTGGGCAGGGCGACAGGCACGGTATTGATTTTAGTCATGGCAAGGGAGGTGATCATAAAAAAGACGAGCAAGAAAAATATCACATCGATCATCGGGATGATTTCAATACGTGCTTTCTTTGTCAGTCGCTGGCGGACTTTCATACGCGGGCTTTCAGTCGTGCAATGGCCATTCTAGCCTCAGTCAGTTTGGAAGCTGCGGATTCAACATCGTAGATGAAAAATCGGACACGGGTCGCAAGCACGTTGTAAGCCACTAGGCAAATCAAGGCGATGCTTATGCCGGTAGCCGTGGCAATGAGCGCTTCTGCGACGCCACCGGTTATAGCATTGGGTTCGTTCATCCCTTTTTCAGAAAGCACACGAAACGACGACATCATGCCGGTGATGGTTCCGAGTAGGCCCATTAGGGGAGCAGCTGTTACCACAGTGTCTAAGACTTCAATGCGTTTTTCAAGGCGGGGAATCCAGGATTCAGCCTCGTTCTTCATGGCTATTTCCATCTCTTCATATGGGCTTTCGAAATGAGCTATACCTATCGCTAAAACTGCGGAGATGGGAGTTTTATGAACTTCGCAGCTTTGCTTAGCCTGGTCGAGTTTGCCAGAGCGCACATGATTTAACGTGGTATTCACGAGGTCGAGTCGCGTGGCATAACGTATGTACAACATAAAAAATCGTTCGAAGATCACGGTCAGGCCAATGAATGCCGCAGCGAGCAGAGGGTAGATCATAAACCCCCCTTTTAGTATGAAGCTCAAACCCGAAAGCAGCTTGTCCATAGTTTTTCCAAATCTTGGTAAGTTTTTTGCGATTTGATACAATTTTACCAGATTTCGAAAAAATGCGTGCGTAAAGGAAACCGGTATGGGAGTTCGCTTACTCTTTTGGCTTGCGTTTGCAACTTTTGCGGACTTTTCTTTCGTGGCGCAAGCCGGCACGGAGGGCGAAATTTCTGGCTTTGTGCTTGATGATCAGGCCATTGCTGTGAGTCGTGCGACAGTTGAACTTTATTCTGCCGGTGGGACACGGATGCAGAGCGCACTCAGTTCGGTGACGGGTGAATTCCGCATTTTTCCGGTCGCGTTCGGAGACTATGAGCTCAGGCTGCAAGTCCAGGGTTTTAGTCCGTACAAAGCTAAGGTTCATGTGGCTTCGGGTGGCGTTTCAACAGTGGAGCTCAAACTGCTGCCTTTGCTCGCTGGCAAAGAGATGGTGTTGAAGGTCACGGCAAAGAAGCATGTTCTGCAAGCTGCAACAGCTTCAAGCCGGGTGGAAGTGACGCAAGAAACTATTCAAAGCTTTCCGCAAGGTGATGATACGAAGCTGCCCAAACTGCTTGCGACAACGACCCCAGGCGTTGTACCCGGACCCTTCGGTCAGTCCTTTATTCGTGGTAACCATGCCAATATTCAGTACCAAATTGATGGTGTGCAACTCCCGGATTCTCCATCCAATACTTTTGGTGATGCCTTGAGTCCGCGCAACATCGATCACATGGAAATCATTACGGGTGGAATTCCAGCCGAGTATGGTCAGCGTCTCGCAGCGGTTGTGAATATTATCACCAAGTCTGGACCTGAAACTCCGGGTGGGTCGGTGGGACTGAGCTATGGTTCTTACAACACGCTCACACCGAATCTTGAATATGGGGGTTCAGCGGGGAACCTGCGCTACTATCTCACCGGTGCCTACACGCAGACGAATCGAGGTCTCGATACACCGCAACCTCAAAGTGAAACGAACCAACGCCAAGGGGGAAGCGAAGCTGTTCACGACAAGAGCACAGCCAACAATGAATTTGTGCGGGTCGATTGGGTTGCGAACAACGCCAACAAATTCTCACTGATTTTATTTAATGCGCGCAATCATTTTCAAATTCCCAATTACCCGAGTTCTTTTAAGCCAAGCGACGCATTTTTTAAACCCAGTTTTGTCGACGTCTGGGGCAACGCCGGTGGGTTCAACTATGTCCCTTCGGATACGGATGATACTCAGACGGAAACCAATTCCTATGCGCAATTGATTTGGAAGCATACCGTTTCGGAACGCACCTTTTTGCAATTGGCACCTTATTGGAAAAGTTCCATAACCAAGGTGACGAATGATCCTACCAACGATCTTGCAGCGATAGAATTGATACCGGGTAGCAATCCCTCCTCCTTTGCTGAGAACCGGACAGTGAATAACTATGGTTTGAAGGGTGACCTAACAATGAGGCCGGACAATCGCAATCTGATGAAGATGGGCTTTCAAGTCCAGACTTCCAAAGCAAGCGGCTCGATTGCTGTGATCGCTACGAATCCAAATNNAAGTTCCATGAGAGTGTGTACATTCAAGATGACTTCACGATTTTCAAAGCCCTCATTCTGAATATCGGTCTGCGTTATGACGCAACGCAATTCAAGTTCTCGGATGTGACTGCGAGGGACTCTTTATTGCAGCCACGGGTTGGTCTCAATTATATGGTGACGGAGACGACCAAGGTGCATGTGTTTTATGGCAAGCTCTTTCAGCCAGCGCCCGCTGAGGATCTAAGAGATAGCTTCTCAACGGTCGCAGGTGCCAAGATCAGTCCCTACGATATTAAAGCGGAAAAAGATAATTATTATGAAGCTGGGATTGCCCAACAGATTGGCGCAACGCAGATCGCTTCGGTGAATAGCTATTACAAAGCGGCTACGAATATGCTGGATGATACCCAACTTTTAAATACATCTCTTGCGCAACCTTATAACTTTGCGAGAGGCTATGCGTATGGTACAGAATTTTCCTTAAGCGGAAAGATCAGCGACAATTGGTCCGATTTTGCCAACTACTCTTACGAAATTGCAAAGGGAAAGGGCATTAGCGGCGGCCTCTTTGCTTTTGCCCCCAGCCAGGCACCCAGTAATCAATATCAGTATCTTGATCATGTCCAAATCAATACTGCGAATGCGGGTGTCACCTACACTAAGAATGCGTGGTGGTGGACCTTGCAAGGATCCTTTGGCAGTGGCTTGCGGACCGGGCCGAATAATTCTAGAAGTCTCCCCGGNNTTTTACAGCCGACACTACGGTTGGTTACGTATTCCGAGGGGCAAGCTGGGCACAGAAGTGGAAAATATCAGGAGATATTTTAAACATCACAAACACTGTCTATCCCATCACCGTTGCCAATGGCTTCAACGGCTCGCACTATGCTGCTGGCCGACAGTACTTTGTTCACCTTGCAAAAGAACTTTGATCGCGCCAACCGTTGACTTTCTCGCACAAATGACCCATTAAAAGACGCAAGATTCAAAGTTCTACACGAAGGAGATAAAAGTGAGAAGCTTAGGACGATTCTACAAATATTTTTTGATATTTAGCCTTGTTGGGGGCCTGCTGTTTGGGAATAGTAGTGCAGCTGCAACAGAAGACGTTGAAAAGGAAAAAAGCTGGGTGTCCACTCTTGAATCTTCAAGCCTCCTACAAGTTGGTGCCGCTTTGTTTGTTGTACTCGGAATCGCTGGAATTAAGGCTATGCTTTCGAAACCGCATGAAGCTTGATGAAGCTTGCCGCTTAGACTTCCCTAAGCATTGATGATGCCAATCTCAATTTGTTTAGCGAGTCTTGAAAACTATGGCACTATGGAAGGGCAAAATCACAATTCCATAGGATAGTTTATGAAAAGACATTTGCGTTCTCTGTCTGCAAAGTTGGCTTTCATTGGGATAGTTTTTTCGCCGACGGTCTTTGCGGAAATTCACCTGAGTGATCTTCCGGCAGCGGAAGGGCGCAGAGAATCGGCGCTGAGCGAAGTCTTAGATTCGCAAGATTCCATAGAAAATCTTGGGGGATTTAACAAGTTGTTGCCCTTTGTTTTTGCATCACCCGACCAGGAAGATGCCGGAAGCTGTCTCTATATGGCGATAACGGGTATTGCGGAGTGGTGGCTCGCACGCTTGAATCCGAATCTATCGAGGGCAGCCGATGGGCCTCTCGATTTGAGCGAGCGCTATATTATGAATGTAGCCGGGATGGAAGAAAACGATACTAAGCTGCCAAATTGGCGGACGGATGCCATTGCTCTTTTTAATCGTAACGGTCATAAATCTTTATTGAACAGCACCTACCGTTACACAAAGGGATGGTTTGTGGGTGAGACCTATAGTGAGCATCTCAAACCTTCGCAGGAAGGGGCGCCTGGCGCAAGATACGGCACCGAATTCAACTGGATCGATCTCCGGCCTAATACGGCAGACGGCCTCGTTCCTCTGCCAGAATTTGCACGGGAGGTACTCTTCGCAGATCCGACTCAAAATCAGTGGGACGTCGGCGTCGCGCCAGATGATATTGTCAATAAAGTGAAAGACGCGTTGCGCACGCGCGAAGCTCCCATCTTAGTGATATACAATCATAATAGTTATTGGCATGCGGTCTACGTCATTGGCTACAATGATGAAATGGATAATGGCAAGTGTGCCTATACCGAACAGTTTCGAGTGCATATCGCAGAACGAGCAGCTGAGTTGGATAAGCAAGTTCAAGATGCAACGGATCCAGTCGTGAAGGAAGCTTACAGAATTCGCGCCCAACGTGCCCACGAAGCCAAAGACAAGATTGAGAATGCTTATGTTGCAAAGGGCGGGTGC
>PLEQ01000244.1 GCA_003136475.1 Deltaproteobacteria bacterium | reverse complement strand
AGCACCTGATTCCGATCGGCAAGGCGCTCGTCCGTCAAGAAGGCAACGACGTCACCATTATCACTTGGGGTAAAATTTCCCACACGGCTATGGATGCGGTGAAAATTTTAAGTGCTGAAGGTATCTCTTGCGAGTTTATCGATCTGCGAACGCTGGTGCCGATGGATGAGGAAACGGTCTTTGCTTCCGTACGCAAAACTCACCGGGCCGTGATCGTCGAAGAAAATTGGCCGTTTGCTTCGGTCGGTTCACAAATTGTCGACCGCATCCAACACGAGTGTTTTGATGATCTCGATGCACCCGTCTTGCGCGTGAGTCAAGAACCCGTTCCCGTACCCTATGCTGAGAATCTTGAACATCTTGTCTTGCCGAATGCTGAAAAAATTATCGATGCTGTAAAACGCGTGACCTATCGAGCTTGATGGAGAAAAAATATGGCAAGTCTCATCACAATGCCCAAACTGAGCGACACCATGGAAGAAGGTGGCATCGGCGCGTGGTTAAAAAAAGAAGGTGAGCACTTTGACGAAGGTGACCCTCTCGTTGCGATTGAAACCGACAAAGCCACGGTAGAATATGCCAGTCCCTACGAAGGGACTTTGCTGAAAATTCTGATTCCCGAAGGCAAGGCTGCCAAACTTAAAGACCCGATTGCGGTCTATGGCAAACAGGGTGAGGCCTTCGACTTGCAGCAACTGCTCAAAGGTAGCGTTTCTGCGCCGCAAGCCGGTCCAGCAAAAGCGGCAACTGTGGCAAACCCCAAAACTTCGCTAGCAACTCCCCCAGTCCCAGTCGACAACGCGGCAAGCAAACGGATCAAAGCCTCTCCTTTAGCGAAAAAAATGGCTAAAGAGCAAGGCGTCAACCTCACACTCTTATCCGGCACCGGTACCAACGGGCGTATCATTGCCCGTGATCTTGCTACCGCTCCTTCTGCACAAAATCTAGCTCCCGCAATAGCCCGTCCAAACCAAGCTGGGGATCAGAAAATTCCACTCAGCATGATGCGCAAAACGATCGCTAAACGTTTGCATGCTGCCAAAAATGATGCGCCGCACTTCTATCTTACGGTTTCAGCCAATATGGAAAAGATATTGACCTGGCGTAGGATTTAAATGCTCATAAAGATGTAGTGGCAGGACGTCTGCCCAAAGTCAGTGTCAACGACCTACTGCTCATGACCACGTCGAAAGCTCTGCGTCAACACCCGGCAATCAATGCGTCTTGGCAAGAGGATTTTATCCTGCAGTATGGTTCCGTAAATATCTCTTTTGCCGTAGCGCTACCAAGTGGACTCATCACTCCCGTGCTCTTCAACTCCGACACTTTAGGAGTCAGAGACATTGCTCGTCTCACTAAGGAGCTCGGTGAACGCGCCAAAAAAGGCGAGCTCAAACCCGAGGAGTATGCTGGGGGGACTTTTACGATTTCGAATTTAGGCATGACCAAGGTTGAGGAATTCACTGCTATCATCAACCCCCCCCAAGCTTGTATCTTGGCCGTTGGTCAAACGCAGCACGTGCCACACGTTCGGGATGATGGCAGCATTATAGCCCAACAACGGGTTAAAATGACGTTATCGTGCGATCATCGTGTCGTCGATGGTATGGTCGGCGCCAAGTTCCTAGAAACCCTGATCACTTACCTCGAGAATCCCCTCACTATGCTCACCTAAAAACGGAGCCTCCTGCAAAAAAATAGACTATAATTTTATCTACTATTTTGTATACGGAGAGGAAATGATAGATGCTTTTCGAATATCATTAGCTGTGATCGTGATTCTACTAACTGGGTTCTCAAGAAGCTTTGCTTTAAGTGATCCCTCTGAATTCAATTTCAACAATAAAATTCGGCGTCTAGACTTAGTGAAGCTCAATGAATGGTATAATCAGNNCAAAGAGAGAAAGATAGCATCGTTATCGAAAAAAACTCTCATTCGCCCATTTTCATATTCTTTATCGACACTCTGCGAAAAGATTATGTTACCAGGAAGAACGCCCCCAATCTTGCAGAATTTATGAAGGAGAATTTTTCAGCAAAAATGACCGTAGCTTCGGCGAGCTCTACCGCACACAGTTCTTTTGGTCTCTATTTTGGGATGCCAGCTTATCAAAGAATTATTGCAATTGACCCAGCGTGGATAGAAAGAGCCGGGAACGGATGGTATTCCGATCCTCCTTATTTGAAAGGGAGTCCCTTTCTCTATATCTTGAGGAAATCTGGTTACAAACTGAAATCNNAAAGATAAGCAGTGGAGCTTATTCCAAACCGGACAAATTATCCATTTGCAGACGCTATTTTCTAGAAATGTGAGAAATTTCCTTACAGTATGTGCACAGTTTAAACCATCAAGACAAGGAAAGCCGGGATTCAATTCGGGCGACATGGACAACAAAGTTATGAATCGATTTTTTGCACATACCGAGGAATCTTCCACTAATCTAGCAGATGATCAACTCTACATTTTTAATTTCCAGGGCGTTCATCTTCCCTACGGCTGGTTGGAAAAAGAAAAAATGGACCTAGAGTATGTTCAACACTACCCATTTAATTTCCACATGCCATCCAAACTTACTTTCTCTTCCGGGAAACAAGATGAAAACGATAGAACTGCTATTATTAACAGTTATAGAAACTCAATTAGAAGCATTGACTATCAATTCTGGCGCTTAATTAGTTTTCTTAAGAAAAAAGAGCTTTACGATCGATCAACAATTTTACTTTTCAGTGATCATGGAGAGAGTTTGCTAGACAATCCTGACGAGACTAAAAACTCCATCGGTCATGGGTTCTTACCTTTTAGAAACCAATCTGAGAATCTTGAGAGTGGAAAGTTCTCA